>NZ_NIBG01000007.1 GCF_002270055.1 Anaeromicrobium sediminis
CGACTATTAAATCATATCATTTTTGTTTTTGAAAGTCAAGAACTTTTTTCTTACCACCTCTTGTCTTTCGCAACAACATGATATATCTTATCATTTTTAGTTTACCTTGTCAACACTTTTCCATAAAAAAATCATCAATACTTATTATGTCTGTCTTCTTTCTTTTATATACATAAAAAATATATAGATATAATAATTCTAAGTTACACATACTAATCCCTTTACCCATGAATTAAAATAAACTATAGCTACTTACAAGGGATTATGGATGAAACATTTTTATAAGGTGGAACATGAGTATTCACTTTGCTGCAAACATTTATGAACTTTCTATACTAACTATAAGATATATACTCTATAGTCTGATAGTGACTTACCTTATAAAATATTTTTTATTTATATGACCGAAGTAAGTTCACATAACTATAGCTTACACATAATTTATCTATACTTACTAAAAAGAAGCCATTAGGTTTACCCCTAATGGCTTCTTTATTATTTCAATTAAATTAATTCTAATCTTTTCATACATTCTATAATAATAGGGTCTTCCACATTTCTCTCATAGGCTTTTTTAATGTATTCTTTGGCTAAATCTATTTCACCGAAATTCATATATAAAACACCTAAATTACAAAGTATTTCACTATCCTCTACCTTGATACTTAAAGCTTTTTTAAACATTTTTTCTGCATTATTAAAATCGCCTGTTGATCCATAGCAAAGGCCTAGCTCATTTAATGTATCAACCTGTTGTGGTTTGAAGCTAAGTATCTTTTCAAAGTATTTAATAGCCTCATCCGATTTATTTAATTGTCTATAGGCAAGACCTATGAAGAATAATAAATTCCACCAATCCGAGTATTTTTCTTCTAGTGGCAATAACTTTTCTAGCCCGTCTTCTGGTCTATTGTTCAATATGTAGCTGTAACCTTCTTCATATTGTATTTGCTCTTTTAACTCTTTTAATTTAAATAGTATTTCACCTTTCTTCTCATCATCTATTCCTAGTTCCATACATTCTTCCCAAGTTATTTGAGCCTTTTTAAATAATTGTTTATTTGCATATCTAAATCCTAAATGATAGTAAGCCGGTGCAAAGTCTGGATATTTTTCAATAATTATTTCTAGTGCTTCAATACACTCATCCTTTAGTGCACCCTTATATTTTTTATCTTCAATGACCTCTGATAAATCTTGGCATACTCTAGCATAATTATATAATCCATTAATATTTTCATCATTTAGCATAACTAAGGCTCTGAAAGTTATTAAAGCCTCTTGAAATTTTTTATCCTCTGCATATTTCAAACCTTCATATATTATGTAGTCCTCAATTTTTTCATCAAATTTATATAAAAACTCTCTATATTCCTTGCCATACATGAAATTAGGATCAATCCCTATTACATAGATCATGCCCCTTGCCATACTAGCTACCCTAATTTCATTAGATGCACTACCTTCTTTTATACTTTTTCCCATTTCCTCTACCATCATAGGAATTTGTATTTTTTCTAAACCTTTAAGCTTTTCATTTTTCATTTCTATATCTTTTCTTAATTCTATAAATACCACATCATTTAATCTGTCTTTCAAATATGCTTCTAACCTTTTTTGCATAATTCCCTCCTACAACCTTAATACATATTTCTCATAAACTTTCTCTTTCTTCTAGAAGAATTGTTCAATAATTTAAACAATAGGCCCCTATACACCATAGTAAAAAATAAAATTACTTGACCTAAAATATATCCTACAACATTACCTGCCTTCATGTAAATACCACCAGACAATAAACTATTTATACTTATAAACTTTCCCATGGTCAAATATAATAGTACTCCCAAAATAATATTAGGTACAAACCACTCTACCGCATTTGCCTTTATAAACTCAAAAGAGTATTGTATACTTCCTAAAATATCATATTGCTTTTGATAAATAACTTCTGGTAATGGGTTTAAAACAATAAGTATTATTAAATCCAATATAAGTTTTAGACTCAAATCACCTATACCTATTCTAAGTAAGGGGCTTAAAAACAATTCTATAGTGTATCCTACAAACCAAAATAAAAATACTACTCCATATACTTTAAAAAGGTATACTTTAAATCCATATTTAAACTCATTTAATGTGGCCCTATTGTAAATAACTACACTTTCTATTAAGTATAAGTAATTTGAAAATATGGCACTTTGACCTAAAGCTATAATTATTCCCCCTAGTATGCTAAATATCATAGCTATTCTAAACATAAATATTAAAATAATAGAATAAACTAATCCAACAAATAATACAGGCCAATTATCTTTAAATTTCTTTAGACCTTCGGGAATTATTTTTTTATTGATATTTATCATATCTTCAATCATATTAATCGCTCCCTTGTGTTTTATAATTGAATTTTATAATATATGGACTTGTGAAATACTTTTGTTTTCTTGTCATAGTCAAATAATATTGTTGTTATACTTTCTTCAATGTCCTTGTCATATCCTTTATTTATAAATAATAAAATATCGTAATTAAAGTTTACAATTTCAATCTTTTTCAATATATTCTTAGCAAGTACATTTTCATATTGACTCAGATATTTTCTTATATTTTCTTCATCATGTAAGAAATCATGTATTCTTACATTCATATTATCTATAGTTATTCTCTTAAAAAAGTTTGGTAGACTGCCTTTGTGTTGGCTCATATAGTCAAATTTCAATAGATCTTCAAACAAATCGGCCTTTTCCTTTATTTTTTCATTGTAGAAATCCAATAATATTTTGTATATCTTTTGCTTATTATGAGATACATGAAATAAGCCATTTTCCTGCCAATACTGGGCTAAATCTTCATATAATTTAAATGGACTAGTATAAAAATTCTTAACTATATATTCTACACTATGCCTAAGCCCACCAGAATTATAATAGATTTCTACCATTTCTTCTAAATCCTTTAACTTTAAAATATCCTCATAGGACATATAATCATTTTTAAGTATTTCATAAGGAGCCTCATCCTTATATACATACCCATGCTTTTCTTCATTTACCCTTATGCTTGATCCCTTTAATAATTTTAAAAATCCTAATTGAAGTTGTTCTGGTCTTAAATTATATACATCGTCAAAGGATTTCTTAAATATATCATAGGTCTCAAAGGGAAGTCCTGCTATTAAGTCTAAATGTAAATGGGTATTTTTAAATTCGGATACTCTTTTTACAACCTTACTCAATTTTTCAAAATTCACATTTCTATCTATTTCTTTTATAGTAGCATCATTAGTAGATTGAACCCCTATTTCAAATTGAAATAATCCTTCCCTTACATCTTTTAGGAATTCCATAGTTTCTTCATCTATTAGATCTGCCGTTATTTCAAAATGAAAATTAGTATGTCCATTATCATTCTCTTTTAAGAATTTCATAATATGTAAACTATGCTTTTTATTTGCATTAAAAGTTCTATCTACAAATTTCACTTGCCTTACCCTATTCTTTAGAAATATTCCTAGGTCCCTCTTTACTCTGTCCATAGAAAAAAATCTTACACCTCTTATGGTAGATGAAAGACAATAAGAACAGTTATACGGACATCCCCTAGAACTTTCATAATATATTATTTTATTCTCATATTCACTTAGATCATCATCATAAGGGGATGGAATCGAGTCTAGGTTTCCTATTAGGGGCCTTTCCTCATTTACATATATTTTACCGTCTTCTTTATATGCAATACCAGCCACATGTTTAAAGACTTCACCTTTATTTTGTTTTTCTAAGAACTCTTTAAATGTTTCTTCTCCTTCTCCAAACATAACATAATCTACAGATGGATTCTGACTCATAACTCTCTCAGGATCAAAACTTACCTCAGGGCCTCCTAGGGCTATTATCAGGTTAGGATTTACCTTTTTTAGATTTTTACATAGAATCAAAGTTTTCTCTATATTCCATATGTAACAGGAAAAACACACAATGTCATATTTTTTCTTGTAAATCTCTCCTAATATATAATCCATATTATTGTTTATAGTATATTCTTCTATAAACACATCCTCAAATTCATTCTCAACATAAGTCTTAAGATATCTAAGTGCTAAAGTAGTATGAACATACTTTGCACTGAGTGTAGTAAGTAAAACCTTCATATATTCTTTCCTTTCTTCTATCTAATAATATTATTCTCAACATTTTATACCTTTTTTAATCACAACTTCAAATTATAACACATGTGGCCTTGTTCACAAAGATGCTTTTTCCCACCTAGGCCATTTTCTAAATATTCTGAGTGGAAAACTTCTTTTGTGGTATAATATAACTAAATAAGTGTGAGGTGATTTATATGACCCTAGCTTCTAGTAGATTATTGAGACATGAAATTTGTATTGAACAACTAAAAAAAACCGGGGCTGAGATAATAGATTTTGAAGGAGTAATGTTTTTTGTAAAGTATAGGATAGGAAAAATAGGCATTGTTTACTTATATCATCGTGGCACTGATAATACATACCTTCTTGAGAGAGTCAAACCCTATTCCATGTTAATAAATCAATATAGACAGGAAGAAGAAGTAGTAACTGCCATTACTAACGACATTGATCAGTTTAGAAATGCAGCCAACAGTAAAAATTTCCCAGATTTTTTAAGTATAGATCAGGATTTCACAAAGCTAGTTAGATACTTTGAGGATTTATACCTTTATTATAACATTGATAAAGAAGATTTAACTTTAATGAAGGAAGAGATAAAAAAAGTAGTTGATTTAATTTTAGACATAAAAAATAGGAGTAAAAGAGTATATTACAAAACAGAACCTAAAAGTTTCAAATAATCTTTTGATTTTGTCACTATTCATGGTAAAATTTTGTTATACTCCAAAATTTTCTGCATTATTTTGTCAAATTATCGTATATAATTGGAGTATATATAAGTTTTATTAAAAAACTCTTAGAAAATATGTTAGGATGGTGACTTGGGTGGAAACATTTAATAAAATTACAATTGAAGAGATTAACAAAAAAGATCTTCTTATGATAATCGAAGCTCTTGATTATACAGGAAAAAACACAAATAATCAGGAATTTATAGATTTAAAAGATAGTATGTTAGGTCAATTATGTTCGTTAGCAGAAACTAACGAGGAAGATTTTCTAAGTTTATTACAAAAATAATCAAAGGGACATGGAGTTTTACTCTCTGTCCCTTTTATTTATATATTATAACCTTCTAAACAACTCTTCCTTCACATCATATGGTCTTTTTAAATTTTCATCTAATATGTTTATTAGATTTTGTTTATCTTCAGGTAAAGTTCCTGCTAAAGACACATAATTAGATGCATGATTACTTCTAAATACACATTTTTCATCTATGTGTAAATTTTCTATTAATATTTTAGTTTCTCTCATGACCTCTTGTGGTGATAATAGCTTAAACTCTCCCCTTTGAACTTGATCATATAATTCTGTTCCCTGTTGTATCAATAGGGTAAGTAACCCTACATAATCCGGTTGAATTTCATTTATAACCCTTGCAGACTCTATGGCATGTTCCTCAAGGTTTTCATCACTACCAATTCCTGAAATTAAAGTGGCCGATAATTTTATTCCAGCTTCAATCATTTTCTTTCCAGCCTCAATGATTTCATCACTAGTAACGCCCTTTTTAATATACTTTAGAATTTTGTCACTACCCGATTCTATACCTAAGTATGCAATACCAAGGCCTAAGGACTTTAATAACTTTAATTCTTCTACACTTTTTCTTATAATATCCTTTGGTGCAGAATATATTCCTATTCTTTCACACTCAGGAAAAAGTTCTTTTATTTTTTCAAGAATTGCTTTTAAGTCTTCTGTCTTTAATGCCAAGGCATTCCCATCAGCTAAAAATATTCTCTTTATCTGAGAATAATGACTTCTAGCCATTTGTAGATCTTCAAATATTTCATCTAAATTTCTTTTTCTAAACTGTTTCTCCTTATACATACTACAAAATGTACATTTGTTATGGGAACAACCTATACTAACTTGTAATATATAACTGTATGCCTCACTAGGAGGTCTATAAACACTTCCAACGTATCTCATATTTAATCCCCCAATTGTATTTTCTTTAATTACATCTTAATAGGTGCTTTTATTCCTAATAGGGCTAAACCATTTTTAATAGTTTCTTTTGCCGCATATACAACAGCAAGTCTAGCCTTCTTAGTTTCTTCATCATCTACTAGTATTGGTGTTGCATGATAGAAACTATTAAAGTCTTGAGCCACATCCACAATATATCTAGTTACTATTGACGGCTCATTTTTTCTAGCTGCTTCCTTAACTACTTGTGGGAATAACTCTATAGTCTTTAATAAGCTTATAGCTGCACCATCAAGTAAAGAGAAATCTATATTAGAAGTTACTTCCATATCTGCTTTTCTAAGCACGCTACACGCCCTTGCATGGCTATATTGTACATAAGGACCTGTCTCTCCCTCAAAGTTTAATGTTCTATCCCATGAGAAGGTATAATCTTTAATTCTATTGTTAGATAATTCTTGGAACATGACAGCTCCAATCCCTACAGCTTTAGCCACTTCTTCTAAGTTTTCTAAATTAGCATTCTTTTCTTTCATTATTTCTGTAGTCTTTTCTACTGCCTTTTTAAGTACGTCTTCTAAGAAAACTACTCTACCCTTTCTAGTAGACATAGTTCCTTCTTCTAATGCTACCATTCCAAAAGGTACATGGATACAATCATGAGCCCACTCATGACCCATAAGTTCAATCACCTTAAACCATTGTTGGAAATGTAGATTTTGTTGAGAACCTACCACATAAATGTTCTTGTAGAAGTCATAATGATTTTTTCTATAAATAGCTGCAGCTATATCTCTTGTTATATATAAAGTAGAGCCATCACTTTTTCTAATTAATGCTGGTGGCATATTAAACTCTTCTAAGTTTACTATATCTGCCCCCTTTGATTCTTCTAATAAATTCTTTTCATTCATTTCATCTATAACAGCAGGCATTTTATCTGAGTAGAAACTTTCTCCTGCATAAGAATCAAACTCAATACCAAACATATCATAAACCTTTTTAAATTCTTTCAAACTCACATCTCTAAACCATTGCCACAATCTCTTAGCTTCTTGGTCACCTTCTTCTAACTTTTTAAACCAAAGTCTAGCCTCATCTTCTAATTCTGGTTTTTCTTCTGCTACCTCGTGGAACTTAATATATAACTTAAGTAATGTTGGAATAGGATTTTCCTCTACTTCTTTCTCCACACCCCAAGCCTTAAAAGCAACTATTAATTTACCAAATTGAGTTCCATAGTCTCCTAAATGGTTTATACTAACTGTATCATATCCTAAGAAATCATATATGTTCTTAAGGGCATGACCTATAACTGTAGTTCTAATATGACCTATGTGAAATGGCTTAGCTATATTAGGAGATGAGTATTCTACTATAACAGTTTTATCTGATCCCATATCTGATGAACCGTAAGATTCTTTTTTATTAAACACTTCTGTTATTATACTCTTAGCGAACATAGTATTATCCACAAAGAAGTTTACGTATCCGCCAGCATTTTCCACTTTAGAAAAACCTTCTACTTTTCCAATTTCATTCACCATATCCTGAGCTATCATATTAGGGGCTTTTCTAAATATTTTTGCCAGTCTAAAACACGGAAAAGCATAATCCCCCATATCACTATTAGGTGGTATCTCTATCATTTCTAATATTTCATTTTCATTTAAATCTTCTATTTTCCCTGCTAAAATTTCTGCCACTTGCTTTTTAAAATCTAACATTTCATATCCTCCTTATATTTTATAAAGACCTCAGTCTATATTAAAAACATCTAAAAATTACAAAAAACCCCCACCTCTTATAATACAAAGAGACGAGAGTTATCCCGTGTTACCACTCTTATTGGTACTTATGTACCCACTCTACGCCCCGTTAACGGAGGGCTTCCGTTTCACCTACTAATTTTCAGTAAAAATCTCAAAGGTGCGCTTGGGTCTTAGCATAGCATCAGGCTCTCACCATCCCTGATTCGCTTTAGCATTATCTAAAACTTACTTTCCTTTTCCTAGACATAATTTCACTTATTATTATTCTGTATCGTTTATTAAATTATCACAATTTTTTATGTAAATCAAGACTTTTGTTATGATTTTTTTAATAAAAAGCTTTAGCCAATTGACTAAAGCCTTTTATTAAGTGTTTACTTATCTGGATATAAGTTATCAAAATACTCTAAGGGAGCTTTTATTTTTACTCCCCCAATATTTTCAACTACTTTACCTTCAACTAAAATTTGTACCTTTTCATTTCCAGGTAAAATAGTCAGAGAATTTACTATGGATGCAATTAATAATTCAACATCATCTTTAGTTCCTTTAAAATTATTAAATTCCTCTGATAAATTTACAGTTACTAAAGGTCCTTCCTTTTCAATAGACAATACATTAGTTCCCTTTGGAATTGGATTTTCATATTCTCCAAATTCTTTAAAGTTTATTAATTCATTCATAACAAACTCTTCCATAGTCTTTCCTTCTAGTTTTGCATCATCTTCTTTTATAGTATATCTCTCATCAAATAGATAAGGCATATTTCTATTTTTTAAATAAAGAACATAATTTACATCCTTAGCTTCTTCTTTTACAACTTCCTCTTGTGCCGGTACTTCAGTGTTTACTTCTTGTTTTTGTTCTTCCTTTTTTCCACACCCTATAAATAGGCTAGTCGCCATTGTTAGCATGCAAATTCCTAGAATTATTTTTTTCTTCATCTTTAGTTCCCCCTTTAATGTGATAGTTGTCCTCATTATGCACAATTATGCCATGCTTTTTCAAAAGAGCCGAAGTAACTCCATCACCCCTTTTCTTTTTTCCAGAAAAGGTTCCATCATATACAAAATTTGAACCACAGGACGGAGAGTTTTCTTTTAATATGACCTCTTTAACATTATATAATTTTGCAATATGAAGAGTTTCATAAGCACCCTTTAAAAACTCCTCTGTTTTATCTTCTCCCCTTTTATTTAAAACCTTCCCACATCCATCTATAACCTCCCCTGTACTATGAATTATTTCACAGGGTATTCTGGGAGTAGGAAGACCTCCTAACTGTTCAGGACATACTGGTATTATATTTTTTCCCTTTGCTAATTCTAATATATCATATTTTAGGTTGTTTTTTCCATTATATTTACAATTTACACCCAAAAGACATGCACTTATTAAAATCATTTTTATTCTCCTATTTTAAAGTTACTATAGTAGCTCCAGTTCCACCTTCACTAAAACCACCAATTCTAAACTTATCCACGTGCTTGTGCTTCTTTAACAACTGGGTAATACCTGCTCTTAGTATCCCCGTTCCCTTACCATGGATAATAGTCACTTCTGATAAATTGGCAATATAAGCATCATCTAAATATTTATCCGTTTCTACTAAAGCATCTTCTAGGTTTTGTCCCCTTAAATCCAAACTAGTCTTTACATTTGATTGTTTAGATTTATAGATTTTACCTATTCCGCTTTTCTTAACAGACTTTTTCTTGTTCTTATCCTTTTGTAGATTCTTCACATTAACATTTATTTTCATTATTCCTGCTTGTACAGTTAAATCTCCATTGGCATCTGGTTTCGTTAAAACAGTTCCTTGCTGATTTAACGAAAGGATTATAACATCATCTCCAACCTTTACATCCCTTGGAGTTAAATTGCTAAGTTCCGTATTTAAATCAAGACCATCTTCAAGTCCATTTAAACTAGTTCTTAACTTCTTTCTCATCTCTTCTATTTTTCTATTCTTATCTTTCTCGCTTTGAGCATTGTGAAGATCTCTTAATTCTTTTATTATGCTATCGGCTTCTTCCTTTGCTTCTCTTAATAACTTTCTTGCTTCTTCCCTTGCTTCCCTTAAGACACTTTCCCTTTGATGCTTTAATTTGTCCTTTTTAGTTTCGAATTGTTCCTTTTCCTTCTCTATTTGAATCTTTAATCTAGCAGCCTCGTCCCTTTCTTCCTGAGCAACCCTTTTATCCTTCTCAATAGTCTGAAGTATTTCTTCAAATTCAATATTTTCTCTTGTAAGTAAGGTTCTAGCCCTGTTTACAATGTAATCACTCAAACCTAATCTCTTTGATATTTCAAAGGCATTAGATTTTCCTGGAACTCCAATTAAAAGCTTGTATGTGGGACTTAAAGTCTGTACGTCAAATTCCACGGAAGCATTTTCTACTAAATCTGTAGTTAAGGCATATTCCTTAATCTCCGTATAATGGGTAGTAGCTATAGTCTTACTCTTAAAAGAGGCTAAATAGTCTAATATGGAAATGGCCAGTGCTGCCCCTTCTGTCGGATCTGTACCTGCACCTAATTCATCTAATAAAACCAGGGCATTTTCCTCCACGTGGTCTAGTATATCTACAATATTGCTCATATGACCTGAGAAAGTACTTAAGCTCTGTTCGATACTTTGTTCATCACCAATATCTGCAAAGACCTGTTTAAACACAGACATTCTTGTTCCATACTGGGCAGGTACATGTAGTCCACATTGGGTCATTATGGTTAAAAGTCCTACAGTCTTTAGTGTTACAGTCTTACCACCCGTATTAGGACCTGTAATAACTAAAGTATTAAATTCGTCTCCAATCCATATATTACTTGGTACAACGGTCTCCTTATCAAGTAATGGATGACGACCATTTTTGATTCTTATAAAACCATAATCATTTACTTCTGGCTCTATGGCATTCATATGTACTGCTAATTTTCCCTTTGCAAATATGAAATCTAACTTCTTTAATATTTCTTGATTAGCTAATATTTCGTCCTTTTTATCTGCCACCATGACCGTAAGTTCTAATAATATTCTTTCTATTTCTGATTTTTCTTGAAGCTTTAATTCCTTTAGTTTGTTATTAAGTTCTACTATGGCCATAGGCTCTATAAACAAAGTAGCTCCTGATGAAGATTGGTCATGGATTAAGCCTGGCACATTGGCTCTATATTCTTGCTTTACAGGTATAACATATCTATCGTCCCTCATGGTTATTATACTATCTTGAAGGTACTTTTGCTTTGATGTGGAAGATATCATGGAGTTTAATCTACTTCTAATAGCACCATTTTTATTTTCAATTTCTCGTCTTATATGTTTAAGTGTTGATGATGCATTATCAGAAATTTGATTTTCACCAATTATACACATATCAATCTTATCTTCTATATACTTAAAAGTATTAAGAGCACCAGTGTAACCACTTAAACGTTCATAGGCATTATCCTCACTAGCTTCCTTTATAAAACTTCTCATCCTTCTAGCAGCCCTTAGGGTATCGCATACTTCTAATAGCTGACCTGTATATAGGGCAGATCCAATTTCAGCCCTTTTAAGATACATTAATAGATCATGTATTCCACCTAAATTAGGATTTCCTCTTCTTATAATCAAACTAGTGGCCTCTGCCGTTTCCTCTTGCATGTTTTTTACCTCATCTATGTGAGTAGACGGCTCAAGCTTGTCTACTAAGTCTTTACCTAAACTAGATGTGGCCTTTGACTTTAACATTTCTTTAATTTTTGGAAATTCTAGTACATTTAAAGTCTTTTTATTCATGTTCCCTCTCCTTACTCTACGCCTCTAAAGAAATGACCTTTTGTTATTCCTTTATTTTTTACTGCATATATTTTATCTCTACATTGGTCTATTTTGCCATTTATAACCCCAGTGTATATATCCATTATGTCTTTCACTTCTTCCCTTGATTCTGTAGTAAAGTCTAACCTTAAATTTCTTCCTCCAGATTTAATTATCTTATTTAAGTCTTCTGCCACAAACAAAGGAATTCCATTTAGTATTTCTACCTTGCATTCCTCGTGGATTCTAATAGGGAATTCAGCTTTTAATTTATCTTTTAAGTAAAAACTATCTTTCCTACATTCACCACATACCCTTTGTATATCTTCCTTTTTAGTTAAGGCATGTATAGGACAGTATTTGCTAATCATAAGTGGTGCTCTTCCATATACAATAATTTCACACCCATTATAATATTGTACTATATCTTTTATCTGTTTTAAATTAAGTTCTAAGGATAGGGTAAATATTTTCACATCCTCTTCCTTTAAAAACTGAGCAGTATTTTTATTAAATACGTTTATAGAATAATCACAAAATATATTCTTTTTATTTTTCTTTATCATATTTAAAGTGCCCATATTACCTGCCATGGCACAGGAATTATTTTTTATTACATCTTCTATGTTTTCTAATTCTTTATCTGATGTAATCCTAAAAAAGGCAGGTATGATTTTTTCTTTTCCCAATTTTATGGCATCTTTTAAGGAATTCATATGGTCATAATATATTCTATCCACATCATATTTTAAAATTTCTTTTAGTTGATCTATACTAGAACATTTAGCACTAATACTAATTTCATCAACATGGACCTTTTCATATCTATTTAAATAATCCTTTAATTTCTTGTTAAAGTCATCTTCCCTTACATAAACTCTGTCTTTTATGACTTTTCTTAGATCCGTCAATTTATCTATAGTGATTCTTCTTAGTTCATTTAATAGGGATACGGGAAAACTCACATTAGGATCTAACTCCATGTTTAAATCCACAAGTTCGTAGGCAGTACTTTTTAATTTATTTATTTGTTTATATACCCTATCTTCACCTATAGGCCTGTTAATAGCCTTCTCTCCTATTTTATCACTAGATTCATTTACATAGTTCCCATCATCATCCCATAGGCATAACTCTAGTTTTTCTCCAATTTTACCAATAAATTTCCCATATATATTTATCTTTTTATTATGTCTTTCATAAGTGGATCTAGCTTCCCCAAGTAATTTTTCATCTAATATTTTATATACTTCATTACCCACTTGAGCTTTTTTATTAAAATCCAATTCAACCACTTGTTTACTTGTGGCCTTACCTACTAATTTATTATTTACCTTCATATTGTTTATATGTAATTGAGGATTATCCTTATTTGTGGCCCATATTTCTATCTTATCTTTTTTATTTAAATTTTTTTCCAATTTGATTTTTATTTTATTCTTCTTACTATCATAAGACACTACTTTTCCTAAATAAGTTCCACGATTACTAGGTTTCTCAAAACTCATTAATCTTTTACCACTTTCACCTAGGACATATCCCTTGGTAAATTTCCTGTTGAACATTTGTTTAACATTATTTAGTGCCTCTTTGTTATTCTTAACCTCTTTATACTCCTCATAATAATCTATATATTCCCTATAGGTTCTTATTATAGTAGCTACATATTCAGGTCTTTTCATTCTACCTTCGATTTTTAAAGAAAAGTTACCAACCTTTAATATTTCATCTATATTTCTTAGAACATTTAAATCTCTAGGACTTAATAAATAATTACCTACTTTACTCTTTATTTTCCCATTAGAACTTAATAAATCGTATTCTTTTCTACATGGTTGGGCGCATCTACCCCTGTTACCACTTCTTCCACCTATCATACTACTCATTAAACATTGACCTGAATAACTTACACATAGGGCTCCGTGTACGAAAATTTCAATATCTAAATCTGTATTATCATATATGTATTTAATTTCTTTTATATCCATTTCCCGAGCCAAAACCACTCTTTTAAAACCTATATCCTTTAAGAATTTCACATCCTCTAGATTATGGGCTGTCATCTGAGTACTAGCATGTATTTCAAAGTCAGGTAGCAAATCCTTAATCATTTTTGCCACACCTAAATCTTGGACTATTACAGCATCTATACCTATATTATATAAAAAGAATACATACCTTCCTAAGTCCTTCATTTCTTTATCTAATATTAAAGTGTTTATAGTTACAAATACCTTTGCATTTCTAACGTGACAATATTCAACAGCTTCTTTTAATTCTTCTTCATCAAAATTATTTGCACTCTGTCTAGCATTGAATAATTTCCCACCTAAATAGACCGCATCTGCTCCATTTTCTACTGCTGCTTTCAGACTTTCCATACTCCCCACAGGAGCCAGTAGTTCTACTTTATTCATTAGTTTCACTCCTAATACATTATACTTAATTCTACACAACAAAAAAGTAGTAATATTATTATATCACTACTTATAGGTCAAATAATCATTTTTAACCCTTTTCATCAAAAGTATCAATAAAAGAGTCTAATTCTTTTTTAGCTTGTACATATTTTATTTGACTATCAAAAACCTTATTTTGAAGTTCTTCATTTTCTTTAGCTAACTTATCTAGTTCCTGTTCCTTAAGTGCAAGGGTTGTTTTTAAATTTTCTATTTCTCTTAATTGTTCTTCCTTTTCATTAAGAACCATTATAAGTGATTTTTTCTCTTCTTCTAAAAGACGTATATTTTCTTCATATTGTACTTTACTTTCTTCTATTTCACTTTTAGTAGCAGCAATTTCTGCTTTAGCTTCATTTAAAGCTTCTAAGGGTTCCTCCAACTTAGCTTTCCATACTTGCGCTTCTTCCCTACACTTCATATATTCATCAGCTATATTTAGGGACGTAAGTACAGCTATCATGGATGTACTTAGTTGATTGCTCTTCCTAGCCACATCTACCATTTTATCATCTACATAATTGGCAATCTTTTGGATATATTCCCTAGATTCAGAACCAACCATGGTATATTCTTGTCCATATATTTTAACTACTACTTTTCGTTTATTGCTCATAACACCTCTCCTTTTAATATGGAGTCTTCTAAATTTATAAGTTCCATTTGTAAGGATTTATTTCTTTCATTAGTAAAATTTTAACTATGTTCATTATTTCATCCTTAGTGTATTTCTATGAAACATATTTAACGGAAAATATTTTTACCTTATATTTCCATATCCATCATATATAATTTAACTATATTATACCTTAGGAACGGTATAATTACTATAGTTCCTTTTAAATTCATCTTTCCCTTTTTTTATTTGAAACTTTCTGCCTATAACTTAAGATTACTATAAGTTATATAAAAAAACTGATGGCAAAGCCATCAGCTTAAATTATAATTAGTGAGATTCACAAGCTCCTATTGCTAAAATAGTAGTATTAGTGAATTTATATATAATAGTATCAACCTGAGAAACTACAACTTCAATTAGCTCTATTGTATAAGTGCAACATTCATCATCAAAACAATCTACACATTCACAGAAATTAACATTGAAAGAATCTTTAAAAAGTCTCTCATTGTCATCATCATCAATATCAGATTTCTGATATTTCCATTCTTGTAAGGTTTCTTTTCTGCCTTTTTTGCACTCTTTAGTCAATCTAAATCCTAGTGTTATAGTTTCGCTATTACCTCCAATAGCTAAAAGATTAATAATAGTTGAATATTGAATATTAACACATGGTTTACATAAACCTTTTGTATTTATAGTAACAGAAGCTAGCTTTACTGGCGGATCAGTTACTTCTAGCATATTCGGAAGACTTGGATTAAATATCTTTCCACATTCTAAAATTGGTCTACAACTTTTTTCTTTTTCCCTAAAATGAGAGTCACAAGCTATAAGTGCTGAAATATTTTTATTGGTAATGTTATATGCAATTTCAGGATTGTCACTAAGATCAAGGGAGGGAGCAGCCTTAACTAGCTCAATTGTATAGGTACAACATTCATCATGAAAACAATCTATACATTCACAGAAAGTAACGTTAGAAGAATCTTTAAACATTCCCTCATTAGTACCACTATCAATATCAGATTTCGTATATTCCCATTCTTTTAATATTTCTTCCCTTCTTCCTTTGCACTCTTTAATCAATCTAAATCCTAGTGTTATAGTTTCGCTATTACCTCCAATAGCTAAAAGATTAATAATAGAAGAATATTGAATCTTTATACATGGTTTGTATAAAGATCGAGTGTCCACAGTAACGGAAGCCAATTTTACAGGTGCCATCATTGGGTTGTTTGGATCATCATTGAGTCGAGGTGGTAAACTTGGATTAAATATTTTTCCACATTTCAAGTGATCTTCACAAGATACACATGCTGAAATGTTTTTATTAGTAATGCTATATCTAACTTCAGGATCCTCATTGTCAAGAGAAGGAGCAGCTTTAACTAGCTCAATTGTATAGGTGCAGCATCCATCATGAAAACAATCTATACATTGGCAGAAATCTATAGAGAAGGAGTCTTTAAATTCTCTCTCATTCTCATCATCATCAATACCAGACTTCTCATATTCCCATTCTTGTAATATTTCTTTTATTTCATTTTTACATTCTTTAACCAATCTAAATTTTAGAGTTATAGTGCTCTTACCGGAACTAACGCCTAAAAGATTAATAATAGACGAATATTTAATATTTACACACGGGTAACATAAAGTTCTTGTGTCTACAGTGACAGAAGCAAGTTTCACTGGCGGCATCATTGGATTATTGAGATCATCATTAAGTCTAGGTGGTAAAATTGGATTAAATATTTTTCCACATTCTAAAGTTAATTTGCAATCTTTTTCTTTATTTTTATAATTACAGTATGTTAACATACATATATCTTTCTCCTTTATTTTTATTAACATCTAAGCATACTAGAAGTTTAATATATTTTATGATATAAATGGACTTGTTGTGATGACCCTCTTAAATATCAGGAAAAAGTATTGTATCTATTTGTGTTAGGTATTATTTGAATGAAAAAACAAAAGAAGGTCTTTCGACCTTCTTAGTTAAACTCTTAAACTTCCACCAATTTTTTCTTCTAATTCTTTTATTATATTATTGTGAACTTTAGTAACCTCTTCGTCTGTTAAAGTTCTATCCTTAGCTCTATAAACTAGAGAATAGGCTATACTCTTATGACCTTCATCTACTTGCTTTCCTCTATATACATCAAACAATGTAATACTTTCTAATATTCCACCACCATTGGCAGTTACCACATCTTGTATATCCTTAACATAAACCTCTTCTTTAACAACTATGGCAAAGTCTCTAGTCATGGCTGGATACTTTGGAAGTGGCGTATAACCCTTATCTAAGTTTATATGACCTATTATAGTCTCAAAATCTAGTTCTGATAGATATACTCTTGTGCCTATCTTATAGTTTTCACATACATTTGGATGAAGTTCTCCTAATGTACCCACAACTACACCCTTTACTAACACATTAGCACATCTTCCTGGATGGAATGTAGTATTAGACTTTTCTGGTACAAATTCTACTCCATCTATACCAAATCTACTAAATATTCTTTCTACTACTCCCTTTAAAGAGAAGAAATCCACTTCTTTACCATACATACCTATAGTAACAGCTCTCTTCTCAGAAGGTAGTATGTCATTTCCTGGTATGAATGTGTTTCCACACTCAAAGGCACGAGCTGATTCCACATTTCTGTTGTAGTTTCTAGCTAATACTTCTAACATATTACCCATTAATGTAGTTCTCATTACACTAGTTTCTTCACCTAGAGGATTTATTACTTTTACTACATTTCTTAAAGGGCTATCTTCATTTACACATAAGTTATCTAGTACACTTGGACTTACAAAAGAGTAAGTTAAAATTTCATTTAAACCTGCTCCATTTAAAGTGTCCTTAAGTATATCAACACTAGATTGTACTGGTGTTTTTCCACCTTGAATACTGTCTTTGTATAATGTAGTTTCTAATTTATCATATCCATAGATTCTAGCAATTTCCTCTACAAAATCTATTTCCTTTACCATATCTCCTCTGTAAGTAGGCACAGTTACTTCAAAGTCTTCTCCTACTACCTTTACTTTAAACTCTAAGCTTTCGAAGATTTCTACCATTTCATCAGTAGAAAGTTTAGTTCCAAGTAATCCATTTATTCTAGAACTTCTTACATTTATAGTTTTTTCTTCTGTCTTGTTTTCATATATATCTATATGAGATCCTACAACTTCTCCCGCTCCTAATTGTTCTACTAATTGACAGAATCTATTAGCAGCAGTTAAAGTAGTGTTCGGATCTACTCCCTTTTCAAATCTCGAAGAAGCCTCTGTTCTTAATCCTAAATCTTTAGATGTCTTTCTTATGTTATCCTTATTAAAATGAGCTGCCTCTAAGAATATGGTCTTTGTAGTATCCTTTATCTCAGAATTTTCTCCACCCATTACTCCTGCTATACCTACTGGCTTTTTACCATCACATATTAAAAGTATATCTTCATTTAAATTTCTTACTTGACCATCTAATGTTTTTATAGTTTCTCCAGCTTCTGCATTTCTAACTATGATTTTTCTATCTTCCACATCTTCTATATCATATGCATGCATTGGTTGACCATACTCTAACATTACGAAGTTTGTTATATCAACTATGTTACTTATAGGTCTAATTCCTGCTCTCATAAGCTTAGTTTGTAACCATTGTGGTGATTCTTCTATCTTTACATTCTTTATAACTCTTCCTACGAATCTATCACAAAGTTCATTATTCTTAACTTCTACTGTCATGTAGTCATTAGCATCTTCAACTTCATTATTAATCTTTATTTCAGGGTATTTCATAGGAACACCAAAAGTAGCTCTAGCTTCCCTAGCCATTCCAATTACACTTAAACAATCTGGTCTATTAAATGTAATTTCAAATTCCATTACAGAATCATCAAGACCCATTATTTCCTTTACTTCTGCTCCTAATGGATATTCTTTGTTAAAGATGTATATTCCCTCTTTGTTTTGACTTGTTGGTAATATATTGTCACCTATTCCAAGTTCTGTACCTGAACACATCATACCATTAGAAACTATTCCACGAAGTTTTCCCTTTTTAATCTTTGTTCCATCAGGTAATCTTCCGCCACTTAAGATAATTGGCACATAGTCTCCTTCTTTCACATTGTCAGCACCAGTTACTATTTGAATTACTTCTTCTCCCACATCTACTTGAGTAACTATTAAAGAATCCGCATCTGGATGTTTTTTTATTTCTAATATTTTACCCACTACAATTTTGTTCATTTTTCCTGCTGGATTTTCCACAGTTTCTATGTTAGATCCTGACATGATGAATCCATCTCTTATCTCTTCAACACTTAGGTTGCTTAAATCTACATAATCATTTAACCAATTTAACGATACTAGCATATTATTTCCCTCCTTAGAACTGTTCTATGAAACGCATATCATTTTCAAAGAATAATCTTATATCATCCACGTTGTACTTTAGCATAGTGATTCTATCAAGACCCATACCAAAGGCAAATCCACTATAGACTTCTGAATCTATTCCACATTCTTCTAATACGTTAGGATGAACCATTCCACATCCTAGGATTTCAATCCAGCCACTTCCCTTACATACTTTACAACCTTCTCCACCACACTTAAAGCAAGTCAAATCAACTTCTGCACTTGGCTCTGTGAATGGGAAGTTATGTGGTCTAAACTTAGTTTTAGTCTCTTCACCAAATAATTTTTTTGCAAACATATCTAGGGTTCCCTTTAAATCTGCCATAGTTACACCCTTACCTACTACTAATCCTTCTATTTGATGGAACATTGGAGAGTGAGTAGCATCTGGCGTATCACGTCTAAAACATCTGCCTGGAGAAATGACCTTTATAGGAGGCTCTGAGCTCTTCATAGTACGAACTTGTACAGGTGAAGTTTGAGTTCTAAGTATTATGTCATCATTAATATAAAAAGTATCTGCCATTCCCCTTGAAGGGTGATTTTTAGGTGCGTTTAGTGCATCAAAGTTATTATATACAGTTTCAACTTCTGGTCCTTCTCCTATGGAGAATCCCATACCTATGAATACATCCTTTATTTCATCTAAAACTGCAGTCAGCGGATGTCTATGACCTCTTAAAACTTCACTACCTGGCATTGTAACATCTATAGTCTCTTTTTCTAATTTTTTATTCTTTTCTTTTTCCTTAACACTATTAATAGCATTTTCAAGTTCACTACCAATAGCTTCTCTAACTTCGTTAGCTATCTTTCCGATTAATGGCCTCTCTTCATTTGAAAGATCCTTCATCCCCCTCAACACAGCTGTTAATTCACCTTTTTTTCCTAAGTACTTTACTCTTATTTGCTGAAGTTCATCCATACTTTGTGCATTATTTATTGAACTTATTGCATCTTCTTGTATTCTACTTAATTGTTCTTTCATACCTAAACTCCTTTCAACTTATTAAAAATTATTATAATTAACATATACACAATCCCAGATGTTATAGTTCTTCTGAAGATTTCATTAATTTTACTTCTTTTTCTTTTATTAGCCATATTATTGAAAAATATACTTAAAATGAAATAGCATATGATGAAAATTCCTACTCTAATTCCTATTTCCATATTAAACACCCTCAGTTTATATGTTTTTAGACAATAAAAAAACTCCGTCCCCATTAGGGACGAAGTTTATCCGCGGTACCACCCTATTAGTCAAAAAATGACCACTCATGGGACTATAACGGAGTCACCGGCAAGGCTTACTTTTTTCAGCTCTGCAGTTCAAGAGTGAACTTCAGTTGATTAATGTTTAAAGCGCTTCCAGCCCATGGCACTTTTTCTCTGTAAACTTAGGTTCAACTTACTCTCTCTATCACAACTATTAAAAATTTTTTAACTTTTAAATATTATAGCATAAGGAATTTTTATTTACAATAATTTTGTCATCCTTTGTCTTACAGATTCATATATGATAATAGATGATGCGGTAGATGCATTTAATGATTCCGCTTTCCCTAGTATTGGTATCTTAATTAACAAATTAGATTTATTTAATATATAATCAGAAACTCCATTTCCTTCATTACCTATTACGATTGCCAAATTTTTAGAAAAATCCACATCATAATAATATTTATCCGTATCTAAGCTAGTACATACTATATTTATTTTTTCCTTATGTAATACTTCTATTAAATCTTTTTCGTAAGTACCTTGGATTATTGGTATATTAAATATGGAACCCATAGTAGATCTTATTACTTTTGGATTATATACATCTACACACCCTTTTGTTAAAATCACTCCATTAAATCCTGCTGAGTCAGCAGTTCTAATTATAGTTCCTAAGTTTCCCGGGTCTTGAATCCTGTCTAATATTACGTATAAACCATCGCCTTTTATAAAGGAGTTTATATCATGGTTCTTCATGGCCATAACAGCCATAATACCTTGGGTATTTTCCGTATCCGATAGGGATTTAAATATCTTTTCATCCACTTCATAGGCATTTAATTTTCCAGATAAAATATCATTTAATAACTCTTCTCCATATTGTACATTATTAATTTTATTAGAATACAGTATATGCTTTATTTCTTCTTCGTATTTTATGGCATCTTTTATACTTCTAATCCCTTCAATTATGTATTCTTTATTTTTTTCCCTAAACTTTCTTTTGCTTAATTGTCTTATGTGTTTTATTATCTTATTATCTGAGGATGTTATTTTAATTGCCAAAAAATCCACCTCTTGTTATTATCATTTTTTCTCTATCTTTTGAATATCATCGTTATGGCCTATAACAACTAGGACATCTCCCTTTTTAACGGAATCCAGGGCACTTGGTGATATGTTTATCTCTGTACCACGCTTTATTGCCATTACATTTATTCCATACTTAGCTCTCATATTTAAATCTCTTAAACTTGACCCTTCCCATTCTGTTAATGATGCAATTTCAACTATACTATAGTCTGGTGCTAATTCTATATAATCTAGTATATTGGAAGACACTAGGTTATGAGCCAGTCTAACTCCCATATCCCTCTCTGGGAATACTATTCTATCTGCACCTATTTTATATAAAACCTTTGCATGCAATTCGTTTTGTGCCTTAGCTACTACATATTTTACACCTAATTCCTTTGCTATTAAAGTGGCCATAATAGACGATTGTATATTAGATCCTATTGTTATAATAGCCACGTCGAAGTTTCCCATACCTAATGATTTTATAGAATTTTCTTCAGTAGCATCTGCTTGTACTGCATGGGTTACAGAGTCTGCTATATTTTGTATAGTATCTTCATTACTATCTATGGCTAAC
This sequence comes from Anaeromicrobium sediminis, assembly GCF_002270055.1. Lineage (NCBI taxonomy): Bacteria > Bacillati > Bacillota > Clostridia > Peptostreptococcales > Thermotaleaceae > Anaeromicrobium > Anaeromicrobium sediminis. Next base: position 22,068 of record NZ_NIBG01000007.1, read on the forward strand.
ACATCAAATCCAAGTCCATATAGTGTTCTAGCTACACTTGATCCAAACCTTCCGCAACCAATTACTGCAAATTGCTTCATGTTAACACCCCTTTATTATATTTTATCCTACTATCACTCTTTCTTGAGGGTACTTTACTAATCCCTTCTTCTTTTGTTGTTGCTTAGCAAGTGCCAAGGCTATAGTAAAAGGACCTACCCTTCCTGCAAACATAGTTAAAGATATGATTACCTTTCCCACCCCACTCAATGTTGGTGTTATTCCAACAGATAAACCTACAGTGGCAAATGCAGATGTGGCCTCAAAGAATATACTCAAGAAGTCTTGACTCGGTTCTGTTATAGACAAAATCATAGTGACTAATATAATTAGGCACATGGCTATACCTATAACTGCCAAAGATCTACTTATAATATCCCTTGGTATTCTTCTTCCAAAGGCTTCCGTATCATCTTTACCTTTAATTATGCTTGAAATATGTAATACCATAACCCCTGCCGTTGTAATTTTAACACCACCAGCAGTAGAGCCAGAAGATCCACCTATAAACATTAATATTATGGTAAAAAATATAGTGGCCATACTTAGCTTATCTGTAGGTAAACTATTAAATCCTGCCGTTCTTGGAGTCACTGAATGGAACATGGCTCCCAGTATTTTCCCCTTAAATGTGAGGTTTCCTAATGTATCTGGGTTGTTAAACTCAAGTACTAGAACAACTAAGAATCCTACCACTAGTAACACTGCCGTAATACATAATACTAACTTAGTATGTAGAGTATATCTTGAAAACTTTCTTTTGTTCATTACTTCCACTATTACGGTAAATCCTAAACCACCCATTATAATTAATCCACAAATAACTACATTTATTAATATATCATCTACAAAAAGTGTTAAACTCCTGAAATTTCCTATTAAATCAAATCCTGCATTACAAAATGCAGATACAGCATGAAATATACTAAATCCAATTCCAGTTGCCCAACCATACCTAGGTACAAATCTAAAAGCTAACAGTATGGCTCCCATACCCTCAATAGCAAAGGTTGCTATTAAGACATATTTTGTCAGTCGTACAATTCCAGATATGTTAAATTGATTTAAAGCTTCCTGCATTATAAGTCTTTCCCTTAAAGTAATACGCTTTCCAAATAATAGAGCAAAAAAAGTTGCCATGGTCATAAATCCTAATCCACCTATTTGAATCAATAGTATAATTACAGTTTTTCCAAATACAGTCCAGTGAGTTCCCGTATCCACTACTACTAATCCCGTTACGCATACTGCCGATGTGGCTGTAAAAAAAGCATTTAAAATACCTACGCTGTGCCCATCCTTTGATGCTATGGGTAACATAAGAAGTATAGCGCCCATTGCAATTACACTGGCAAAACCTAAAACTATTATTTGTGCAGGGTCCAAGTTAAATTTATCTATCCTTTTATTTACGTCTATGATAATCACCCCTGTCCTATGTAGTTTACTTAATTATAGCACTATAACCATTATTTGTGAACCATCATTCAATGCCCCTTTTATCTAAGGTTCAAAAGATATTCATTTACGGTTTTGTCTAGTGTATAACCGTCCTTAACAAAAGTTTTGTAACTAAAAATAGACTCTGTATAAGAGTCTATTTTTATGCATTTAATTTTGCTTTTGCAACTTCTGCTAATTGAGCGAAACCTTGCTCATCATGGATAGCCATTTCAGCTAACATCTTTCTGTTAACTTCAATTCCAGCTAATTTTAATCCGTTAATTAATCTACTGTAAGAAATTCCATTCATTCTAGCAGCAGCATTGATTCTTGCGATCCAAAGCTTTCTGAAATCTCTCTTCTTTAATTTACGTCCTATATATGCTGATCTTAAAGATCTTAATACTGCAGGGTTAGCAGCTTTAAATATCTTACTTTTAGCTCCATAAAAACCTTTTGCAAGTTTTAATATTTTTTTATGCTTCTTCTTTGCGTTCATAGCTTTTTTTACTCTTGCCATGTTTTTCGACCTCCTTTACAAATCTCTCTTCTATAAGTATGGTAATAATTTCTTCATGTTTGCTGCATCACCTTTAGCCATGATAGCAGCTTTTCTTAAGTTTCTCTTTCTCTTTTGGCTCTTTTTAGTTAATATATGGCTAGTAAAGGCCTTAGCTCTCTTAACCTTACCTTTTTTAGTTAACTTAAATCTCTTTGCAGCTCCACGGTGTGTTTTCATTTTTGGCATAATAAAATCCTCCCCTCTAAATTTTAAGCATTTTTAGGAGATAAAAACATTGTCATATTTCTACCTTCTAAGCTTGGTTTCTTTTCAATCTGACCAACTTCAGATACAAGGTCAGCAAATTTATTCATCACATCATAACCTAACTTAGTATATCCCATCTCTCTACCTTTAAATCTTATACTAACCTTGACTTTGTCTCCTTTAGATAAGAACTTGTGAGCTCTGTTAGACTTTACTTCTAGATCATGTTGTTCTATATTTGGGCTTAATCTAACTTCTTTAACGTTAATAACCTTCTGCTTCTTTTTAGCTTCTTTTTCCTTTTTGGACTGTTCAAATTTATATTTTCCATAGTCCATGATCTTACAAACAGGTGGTTTTGCTTGTGGCGCAATTTTAACTAGGTCTAATTTTTTTTCAATAGCCATTTCTTGAGCTTTTCTACCTGGAACAACTCCTAGTTGCTGACCGTCTGAGTCTATTAACCTTACCTCACGATCCCTAATCTGCTCATTAATTTCTAAATCCTTCTCTCTAATGACTTGACACCTCCTAAAAAATTTATGCACTTACTTCACTATAAAATAAAAAAGCGAATGCACTACGCATCCGCTTCACAAGCTACATTACACCTACCATTTAGGTAAAAGCTTATTAACCTTAACGATCCCTTTCGTAAGGTGAGAAGCGGAAACTTCTACTTTATTTCTTCAATTCATATCACTTCAATAAGTTTAGCATTATGTTTTAAAATTGTCAACACTTTTATTGTGTTTTTTTATAAATAATAATTTTTTTAGTTTTTCTCTTATTTATTTAAAATATACTTCTTTTATTTTATATGTTCTCCTATTTTTTGTTATACATTGGGTAAACTAATTTTATCGAAGGAATAAAATTATTAGAAAAGAGGTGTATCATGAATAAAAGGAAGTTTATTATTTCTTTATTGTATATAAACCTATTAATATTATTTTTAGGTACATTTATAAATGTTAATAATTCATACTTTACATACATGAGCAAGGGAAGAGTTATTTTGCTCCTCACCTGTTTCGTGCTCTTTATATATTATAAAAAATTAGATTCTTCTCCAGAATACGAACTAGCTCAAGTTAAAACAGAAAAAAAAGACAAAGAATTAAAACAAACTAATAAACCCCATGTTAATTTTAAGGACGTGGCTGGTCTTGATGAAGTAAAAGAAGAATTAGTTGAAGTAATAGATTTTATAAAATCCCCAGAAAAGTACAAAAAGATGGGTGCAAAAATACCTAAGGGAATATTATTTTATGGTCCGCCTGGTACTGGAAAAACCCTACTTGCTCAGGCATTAGCTGGAGAAACTAATTCAACCTTCTTTCCTGCTAGTGGTTCTGAATTTGTGGAAAAATATGTGGGAGTAGGAGCAAAAAGAGTTAGAACCCTGTTTGAAAAGGCAAAAAAAAATAGCCCTAGTGTAATATTCATAGATGAAGTGGATGCCATAGGTGCTAAGAGAACTACAGAAAGCAACAATGAAAAAGATCAAACTCTAAATCAACTTTTAATAGAAATGGATGGATTTCACTCGGATCAGAACGTAGTAGTCATAGGAGCTACTAATAGATTAGATCTTTTAGATGAAGCCCTTTTAAGACCTGGAAGGTTTGATAGGCATATGCATATAGGGAATCCAGACTTAAAAGCTCGACAAGAAATATTTGGCGTTCACATAAGAAACAAACCAGTAGATAAGAGTGTAGACATAAAAAAATTAGCTCAAAAAACCCATGGTATGTCTGGAGCTCATTTATCTAACATTGCCAATGAAGCTGCCATATTAGCCGTTAGAAATAATAAGAAAAATATAGGCATTGAAGAATTTGATGCGGCCATAGAAAAGGTAATAGGCGGAGTTGAAAAGAAAAATCCCCATATAGTTGAAAAAGAAAAAAAGAAAGTATCCTATCATGAAGCAGGCCATGCTTTAATGGGAAAAATATTGGAATTAGATTTAATATCAAAAATATCAATAGTTCCCCGTGGCGAAGCATTAGGTTATGTAATGTATACTCCTGAAGAAGACAGATACTTGTTAACTTATAATGAACTAAAGAATAAAATAAAAGTCTTATTAGGAGGTAGAAGTGCAGAACAACTTATTTATGGTGAAGTATCTACAGGAGCTAAGGATGATTTGAAAAAGGCAAATGCCCTAGCCTACCAAATGGTATGTGAATATGGCATGAGCAACCTTCAAAATAGAGTTTTTGAACCTAATTTTATAAAAAACTGCTATCCATTAATAGACAATGAAATAAAATTAATAATAGATGAATGTTACAAGGATAGTGTTTCCCTATTAACTGGAAACCTAAATCTCCTTCAGACAGTCGCTGATCACCTTTACGAACAAGAAACCCTAACTGGAGAAGAACTAGATACTTTATTAATAAAAAATAATCTTATATTGAACAAAGGAGGGCTTTAAGCCCTCCTATCAGATTGTAGACAAAGTCTACAATCTGATAGACTTTTGACAAATTTGAAGTTCGAGGCGTGCTGAAACCGAGAGAGCGCAGCGTATATACACGTACGTAAGGGTTCTTAGTTGAAGCAACAACGAAGAAATTCAGGTTTGTCAACAGCCTAAGAGAAGGGCTTTAAGCCCTTCCTTTTAGTTTGCTAAAAAAATAGAAGAGCACTAGGCCCTTCTATTCATATTATAAATTTATTCTCTTTTCTTTAACTTCATTCTTCAATTCTTTAACGAAAGAATCCACACCTTGAGCTCCTAATTCACCCTTATCTCTAGAACGAACAGAAATAGTATTTCCTTCTACTTCCTTCTCTCCTATAATAATCATGTACGGAACCTTCTCTAATTGAGCTTCTCTGATTTTGTATCCAATCTTTTCGTTTCTTTCATCTATCTCAACTCTAATTCCTTCTTCAGCCATTTTAGCAACTACTTCCTTAGCATAATCACTAAACTTATCTGCTATAGGAAGTACCTTAACTTGTACTGGCGCTAACCATGCTGGGAACTTTCCTGCAAAGTGCTCGATTAAGATACCAATGAATCTTTCAATACTTCCAAAGATTACTCTGTGTACCATAACTGGTCTGTGCTTTTCTCCATCCTTACCTACGTAAGTTAAGTCAAATCTTTGTGGCATTTGGAAGTCTAATTGGATAGTTCCACATTGCCATGTTCTTCCGATGCAATCTTCTAAGTGGAAGTCTATCTTAGGTCCGTAGAATGCTCCATCACCTTCATTTACAATATAATCAATATCCATAGAATCTAAGGCTTTTTTAAGTGAAGTAGTAGCTAAGTCCCATTCTTCATCACTACCCATTGAATCTTCTGGTCTAGTAGATAACTCCACATGATACTTAAATCCAAATACTTCATATACAGAATCAATAAATCTAATTAAGTTTTTAATTTCTGATTCTATTTGTTCTGGTAACATGAATATATGAGCATCATCTTGTGTAAAGTTTCTAACTCTCATAAGGCCATGAAGTGCTCCTGATAATTCGTGTCTGTGTACTAATCCTAATTCTCCCATTCTGATTGGGAAATCTCTATAACTACGCATCTTAGTTTTGTAAACTAACATTCCACCTGGACAATTCATAGGCTTTACAGCAAAATCTTGACCATCGATCTTAGTTGTATACATATTTTCCTTATAGTGATCCCAGTGACCAGAAGTATGCCATAATTGTTCATTTAATATGATAGGAGTCTTAATCTCCACATACCCCTCTTTTGTATGTTCACTTCTCCAGAAATTCTCTAGTATATTTCTAAGAACCATTCCCTTTGGATGGAAGAACGGGAATCCTGGACCTTCAGGTTGAATGCTAAATAAATCTAATTCTTTACCTAATTTTCTATGATCTCTCTTCTTAGCTTCTTCTAATCTGTGTATATATTCATCTAATAGCTTTTGCTTAGGGAATGATGTTCCATAGATTCTTTGAAGCATCTTGTTTTTCTCATCACCTCTCCAGTAAGCACCAGCTAAGCTTAGTAATTTAATTCCCTTTACAGGCTTAGTAGTTTGAATGTGAGGCCCTGCACAAAGGTCTACAAACTCTCCTTGCTTATAGAATGAAATAACACTATCTTCTGGTAGGTCTTCAATTAACTCTACTTTGTAATCTTCCTTATGTTCCTTCATAAGGGCTATAGCTTCTTCCCTTGGAAGTTCAAATCTTTCTATTTGAAGATTTTCTGATACAATCTTTTTCATTTCCTTTTCGATTTTTTCAAGATCTTCTTCTGTAAATCTGTGTTCACAATCAATGTCATAATAGAATCCATTTTCTATGGCTGGTCCTATAGCTAACTTTGCTTCTGGGTATAATCTCTTAACAGCTTGTGCTAATATGTGTGAACTTGTATGTCTAAATATATCTTGTCCTGCTCTATTCTCAAACTTTAATATGTTTAGTTCACAGTCCTCTTCTATTTTATAGTCAAGTCCCACAACCTTATTATTTACTTCAGCACCCATTGCCTCCTTAGCTAATCTACCACTTATAGATTTAGCTATTTCATATACACTAGTTCCCTTTTCATACTCCTTTACGGAACCATCTTTAAGATGTAACTTTATCATCTTTAACCCTCCTCAAAATTTATATGTAATTTTTTTATCCAAATAAAAAACTCATACTTCGTATGATTCGTTATGGAACCCTATGGTTCCCTTCGACGATTGCTTTCGCAATCTGAACACCCTCCTTTAAAGAGGCAGGGGAATTCTTCCCCTACAACCCCTTCGTTTTTTACTTATCTGCTATTATAAAAATTTATAATTTCCTGATAAATAAAAAACTCCCGTCCCTTATATTTAAATATAAAGGGACGAGAGATTGATCTCGCGGTTCCACCCAATTTGATTTCTCCACTTTGGAGGCTTTAACGCAGCCTCTACGAATCTTTTTTCATATTACACTACTAAAAGATAGCTCACAGCTAGTTTTCCCATATCCATAATTAAAGAATGCTTTCAGCCCATGACACTCTATCTCTGATAACTGGGTTTATGGTAATTTTTCTGATCATAGCTTTAATATTTTTAGTTTTTACTTATTATATGAATATTTTTATCTTTTGTCAATAAGATTATACATTTTTTTCTAATTAAAAAGCGAGTATTATTAAACCTTGTACTATACCAATCATTCCACCTAATATTCCGCCTAATATTTCTATGTGTTTTAATTCCTTTTTAGCTATAGTCATTACTATTTCTTCTAGCTTAGGCAGTGGAAAATCATTTATCTTTTCTTCTATTATTTCATTGATTTTAACATTATCTATGGCCTTTTCCACAAGTTCATTCATTATATCCTCTAAAGCTGCATTTCCTTCTTTTTCAATTACATCTTCTATATATTCTTGTACCATACCTTTAAAAGGAGTTGGTATGAAAGGAGGCATCTTCTTTTCTATTATGCCATTGATCTTTACTTTTATAGTATTTATTATTTCCTCTTTATTAGCTTGTGATAGTATTTTATCTATAAGTTCTTCCATAGATAACAATTCTTTTTCTATCATTTCCCCTACACTTTTAGCTATTTCACTTTGCCTTTTAGGAATTACACCTTGAAAATAACTATTAGTTAGTGGAATTTTAACAGGCTCTAGTGGCCTGAATATTAACTTTATTGCTAAAATATTAGTAACCCAACCTATCATAGCTCCTATGGTAGTTAAAATTAACAGCTTAATCCAAAACAACAACTTTCACCTCTTGTCTATTTAGGCTCGTGAAAGAAAATAATAAGTCAAGATGCGAAGTAATTTTGATTTCTAACAAGACGCTGAATCATGAGTTTACTGAAGTAAATGATTGATTCAGTAACGAAGTTAGAAATCAAAAGAACGAGTAGATCGACTTTTTATTTTTTTGAACGTGCCTTACTTTCAAACTGTTATTTAGTATACCATAGTTGTAGGTTATTCTCAATATTAACTACTCTTTAATAGCATTCTTTATATTCATACACATTTTACATCCCGAACAGATTTGCACCTTTCCTGAAAATACTTTCTTAATAGTATTTATTATTTCCTTTTTAGTTATATTGTGAGATGGATGTATTATAATCTTATTAGGAGCTAAAGTTATCAATGAACTAATCAATAAGTCATCATATCCTATTTCCTTATCTGTCATTTCATTTGCCAACTCTTCTAAGTACTCATCATTTATTAGCCTATTATTATGGTCATATATATAATATTTCCCATGGACATTCATGAATACATTTACCAAATCTATCTTTGCATCTTGTATTTCAACAAAATATTTTAACAATTTTATAAACTCATTGTATTCCTTCTCCATTAAATAATCGCCTATGGCCTTATCTATCTTGTATTCTACCTCATTTGTAAATTCTCTTAATCTAAATCTTATAAATCCTTCAATATCAATGAAAGATGAACTTTTTAAATATCTCATTATAGGTTTAAATATGACACTTTTCAGTTTTCTTTTATTTGTTTCACTTACATCTTGCTCACCTAAGTTTACATAATGACTTAATATGGAATTTAGCTCATAGGGACTAAAATAAAAGTATTCTTTTTCTAAAATTTTCTTCGCCATTGAAATTTCATATTTATCCAATATCATATCAGATAACCCATTAGTTATTTCACACTTCAATCTATTTTCTGCGTACTCTATATAATCCTTATCAGTTATATTGTCACTCAACTTATAATCAATAACTACTTTCCCATTATTTGCTGATATATCCTCATCTATATTTATACCTTCCCTCCCAAGTAGGTTCAGCTCTTTTTTTAATCTTTCTCTTATATCTTTAGTGTATTCGTATAATAATATAGTTAATATAACCATAGATTCACTCCTTCCTACAGCATAACTGTAATTTGTAACAAGAAGTGATATTCAAAATGTTTGTTTAATCAAAGATAAATATAGTGCCCAAATCAATTAAGTTTTCTTTACTTAAAAACAAAGGCTCTATTTCATACTTTTTTAAAAAGTCTAATATCTTAATTTCATCAGGATGATTTGACAAAGTTCCTGTAAAAAGCAACTGTTTATTGTTCATATTAGCTGTACATCCTCCTATAAATCCATAATCTAACCCTTTTAAACTTATATGCCCAGCATTTATTAACAATACGTCAATATCATGGCCTTTTAGGCTATTTGCAATACCTTGGTCAGAAGTTATTATAGCCTTTTCATTTACAATACATATTGAACATTTTGAATATCCCTGTTTAACATTTATAAGCTCTACATTTTCTTTTTTTAAGTGATCTAATATTAATTTATCTGTATATTCAAAGTTATGTATAGCATATCTTCCAACTCTTGCTACATTATATGCAATGTCATAGGGATAGTTACTTTTTAAAAATGCGCTTCCTTTTATAGGGTTAATTTGATTTTTACAAAGTTCCTCCTTTATGAAATCATAAATATTTGGTGCTACTATAATATTAGTATTATCAACTTTGTAACTTAATATATCCACATGAAAAGATATTGCTTCATATAATTCTTTACACTTTGGAGTTTTTATAGCTTTTATGTTTAATTTTTCTAGATTTTTAATTATTTCTACAGATGCTCGTCCATCAATTAAAGCTTTTTTCATCATATCACCATCTTTTATTTTTTTATTTCCTAAAAATTAAAGTAGACTAAAAATAGTCTACTTATTTTACAAAATACCAATGACTTATGGATTTTTCATTTATTGGATTTCTATGTTTATGTTCTACAAGTTTATTTACTAATACAGTATCACCTTCATTGAGCAAATAAGTTTCTTCCCCCACCATAACTTCTAATTGCCCTTTTATAACTACTCCAAATTCATCCATATTATGTTCCCAAGCTTTATTACTGAATTCTGTTTTTGCCTCAAGGGTAACAGCATAAGCATCAAATTTATCCTTGTCCCTTATTAAGGCCTCATATTTTATTTTTTCCTTTTCATCATAATACATTTTCTTTCTTTCGTCTTTTCTAGTTATGATGATCTTTTCTTCTTCCTGAGATTCCATTATTAACTCTACTAGACTAATCTCTAATGCTTGACATATGGTATGTAGATTTGCTAACGAAGGACTAGTCAAGTCCCTTTCTAAGTTAGAAATGTAACCTATAGATAAGCTTGTAAGATTTGCTAACTCCCTTATTGTGAGTTTTCTTTCATTTCTAAAGCAGTTTATTTTCTCACCAATTTTCATTTACTCACCTCAACAACTCCGTCTTGAATTATTAGAGTTTTATTCATTCAAAATTCCAATAATTCTCTTTAATTATAATGTATATCTATCCTATAAGAAAGTCCCTATTGAAATATTGGTGTAAATTAAGTAGGCTTTAAAGTTTTTTCTAAAAAAAAAAAGACTTTGTGAAAGAAATATTACCTTCATGTCGGGGAGACATAATAAGGCTCAAATAATTACTCTTTTCACAAAGTTTATTAGGATGAATTTTGTTCACTTTCATGAACTATCTAAATTATAATACTTTACCCGTTCTCTGTCTATAGTTTTTTTGTATTTTTTTCCATTATTTTTATAATTAATTTTTTAGCTTTTTTATCATTTCATCGTACTGTTTAATGTCTACAAATAGTATGATTTCTCTCTTATATTTTAAGTTTTTATACTCAGCGCAACAATTAGTACACCCACCTAATACGACTATATAATCATACCTAGTTTCTTCCGTAGCCAACTCTATATTAGCCCCTTCTAAGTCAATCTTCATCCTGTTAAAGACATTTTTTCTTTCGTATCTAGGATTACATCCACCACAAAACTTTATCCCTATGTTCAATATTATTCACCTTTTCTCAATATTTTCTTTGCCATGTCTAACAGCTCACTACTTACTTCCTGAACTAGTTCTACCTTTTCAATAGAAGGAATTTCATTTTGAAGACTAGCTAAAACCACATCTTCAATAGTAAATCTAGCTGAAGGACATCCACTACATGCACCTAGTAGCTTCACATATACCACATTGTCCTTCACATCAACCAAGCTTATATCTCCATAATGCTTAGCCAATTGTGGTCTTATGATTTCTTCCATAACTTTTAATACTTTTTCTTTCATAATTATCAACTCCACTTTTAATTTAAAAGACATTTTTCCAAGGAAACATTTTTAAAGACGGTTAGTTATATAATATCATACAACTAACCGCCCTCTATATTCTAACTAAAATTTACAATTAAATCTATCTTCATATACTTTTATAAGCTCTCCTCTAAAGTCTGGATGAGCTATTTCTATTAAAGCCTTAGCTCTAGCCTTTAGTGTCTTCCCTCTTAAATCAGCCACACCATATTCAGTTACCACATAATGTACATCATTACGAGATGTAGTTATGGCAGAACCTTCATCTAATAGAGGTACTATACGAGATAATTTTCCTCTAGCGGCAGTAGAAGGCATAGCTATTATAGACTTACCGCCCTTAGCCATAGCTGCTCCACGTACATAATCTACTTGACCACCTACACCACTAAACTGGTTAAGACCTATAGATTCTGACGCTACCTGACCCATAAAGTCTACTTGTAGGCAAGAGTTTATAGATATAATGTTATCATTTTCCATTACTGTGCGTGGATGATTAACATAATCAACTGGATGCATTGCCACAGATGGGTTATTGTCAACAAAGTCATATAATCTCTTAGAACCCATTAAGAATGTAACTACCATTTTATCTTTGTTTATAGACTTTTTCTTGTTAGTTATAACTCCTGCTTCTATTAACTCAACAACACCGTCTGAGAACATTTCAGAGTGTATACCTAAGTCCTTTTTATCCTTTAAGAAAAGAAGTACCGCATCAGGAATAGCTCCTATTCCTAATTGAAGTGTATCTCCATCATTTATTAATGAAGCACAATTCTCTCCGATAGCCTTCTCTACATCTCCTATTTTTGGTGCTGGAAGTTCTGGTAAATCATAAGAAACTTCTACAATATGATCTATTTCTGAAATATGGATAAAAGAATCACCCATAGTTCTTGGCATTTTATCATTGATTTCAGCAATTACTATTTTAGCTTCTTCCGCAGCTGGCTTAGTATAATCTACAGATAATCCAAAACTACAATATCCATGTTCATCTGGCTTACTTACTTGAATTAAAGCCACATCTACAGGCATTTGTCCTTCTCTAAATAATCTTGGTATCTCATGGAAGAAACAAGGTGTATAATCAGCACGATGAGCTTGAACAGCTTTTCTAGCTCCTCCACCTACGAATAGGGCATTATGTATAAAGTGTTTTTCCATACCTTCTGCAGCATATTCACTTTTTCCTAAAGAAAACATATGTGAAATTTCTACATTTTCATAGGCATCTTTATTTTCTACCATAGCTTTAACTAAAGTTACTGGCTCTGCTATAGCATGACCTAAAATTACTCTGTCATTAGATTTTATATATCCTACAGCTTCCTCTGCCGTAGTAAGTTTGCTCTCATAAAGTTCTTTCCACATTATTAATCACCTCATTAATAAATTAAATCCTATTTTAAATTAATTAACCTCTTTGCCTTCTTCTTTATTATCAAATATGTACACATCGTATTTTGAATCATTACCTAAGTTTATAAGTAAGCATAGTATTATTCCTGAAACTAGCCCCCAAGCTGCTCCCCTAGTTGCTAGAATAGCTCCCATAACTCCAGCTATTCCTAAATCATTAAATGTTTTAGCCTTCATAACACCTACCCTAACAGATACATATCCTTGGATAAGCATGGTAGAAGCTAACGCTATTCCAAGTATAGGTTTACATAAGGTAACTATAGGTAATATTAAGTAACCTGTCAAAGTTCCAAATCTAAAGGATCCAGCCCCTCCATTTATAGAGTCCATAGCTTTTCTACCTTGCTTATATCTTTCACATATTACAACTTGCATTGCAGCCCAAAGTGGTCCACACATGGTTATATCAGGTCCGAATATAGACATTATTGAGTTTCTAATACCAAATATTAAATGAGATCTATTAGGATTATAATCTATAAGTTCATCTTTTCTTACCTTTTGAGCATCTTCAATCAAAGCCTGTGCTTGTATCATATCCCCAAACAATACTATATAAGCTGATAAAACCATTGGAATACTCTCTATATACATGGATATAGGAGGGAAACCAATACCAAATATAGTCCATTCTTTAAACAGTGTAGAGAAAGCAGGCTTTGTTATTCCCCATTCTACATTTGGCCAAGGAACTTCTCCAACTAAAGGCCCTACCACAATAGCTAATAGAACTACCGGTAATATCCCCACATTAGAAACTAACTTTAAGAAACTATTATTATCTCTTTTACTTTTAAAGTGGTTAGAGAAAAGCAAGTAAAATCCTAAACCAATACATATGATTATAGATAGGGGATAACTATCAAATCTAGCTCCCTTTTTAAATATAATCATGGTAGCCGCAAAACCAGCTCCTAATATAATTCCAGATTGCATTGCATTTGGTACTATAGATATAATCTTTTTGCCAAGTCCTGTTATACCAAGTACAATGGCAAGTATGCCTAGACTCATTTCAAAAGCTATAAGCGCATGAATTCTTTCAACACCCATTTCAAATTGACTTACATGGAGTATTAAAAGAGGTATTGCTGGAGTTACCCATCCTGGTACTACAGGATCTCCTAAAAATACATGTGCACAATATAATAGTCCATTTAGTAATACTATTGCCATAGCCACTTCAAAGGGCATCCCCATATACTCTTGAAGCATAGGAATAGCTCCTAAACATACTGCACACATTAAAAGTCCTTGAATATAATCTGCCCATTCAAACCTGTAGTGAATAAAAGGTACCCTTACCTTAAAAGGTCCTGCTTTAATAAAAGGTTGTTCTTTGCCAAACTCTCGTTTAATAGACATATTCCCAATCCCCCTTATATTGTAAGGGTGTGCCAAAACCCCCATTTTGGACACACCCCTATTTAGTTTACTTCTCTACAGATGAAGCAGCTTCTCTTTTTGCAATTGATTCTTCGTCTACTCTAGCAAGTTTTCTTGCTAAGTTCTTCTTATGTTCTAAGTTTCCTTGTCTAGCAATCATAATTCTTTGTGCTTGCGGTGAACCTGCACCATGCATAGACTCTGTTCTGTATCCAACAGCAGCAGAACCTAAAGTCATGTTTTCGATTAATCTTAACACTCTCATTCTGTGCTCAGTTGGAACTGAATCTACTCCCTTGAAGTACTTTTCACAGATAGGTCCTATTTCTGGATGTTTAAAGTCTTTTTCAGATGGCATAGTTACCATTAAACCACCAGCAATATCTTCTGCTAATCTAGTTATTTCATATGGGAATCTTGTTACATTTTGCTTACAAATATTTGCTAATAATAAATCTATTTGGTAGTTACCTGCTTTAGTTTCGTGTCCTTCTGCAGAACATGCTATACCACAGCAGTATAATGTTTCATTTAAGTGAGTCATTTCTATTAACTTATCCTTAATGTGAGATGCCTTTTGTGCTCCGTTCATCTCAGCAGCTAATGCAGCAGCTCCGATTAATACATCACCCACACCTACTTTACATCCACCATAACTTTGACGGTGATATCCAGCAAATCTCTCTACTAACATTCCAGCAAATTCAACTTCTCCATTTAAGAAAATTCTATCGTTTGGTACGAATACATCGTCAAATACTACTAATGCTTCCTGTCCACCAAACTCTTTATTTCCTAAATCTACATCTGCTCCATCTTCTAATTTTCTTAAATCACAAGATTGACGTCCATAGATCATGTAAAGTCCTTCTGCATTAGTTGGGATAGCAAATGCTACAGCGTAGTCTTCATCTCCCTCTCTCATTGCTATAGTTGGCATGATTAAATGCTCATGAGAGTTAATAGATCCTGTTTGATGAGCCTTAGCCCCTCTTACTACGATTCCATCTTCTCTTCTTTCTACTACTCTTAAGAAAAGATCTGGGTCTTCTTGCTTAGAAGGTGCTAATCCTCTATTTCCCTTAGGGTCAGTCATAGCTCCATCTATTACTAAGTCGTTTTCTTGAACAAACTCTAAATACTTCTTAAAGTTTTCATGGTAGTTAGTTCCATGTGCTTCGTCTACTTCAAATGTAGTACTGTATGTTGCATTGAAAGCATCCATACCAACACAGCGTTGGAAACAAGATCCAGTCTTTTGACCTAATAGTCTTAACATTTTAACTTTCTTTCTTAAGTCATCAGTACTTTGGTGTAAGTGTGTAAATCTGTTTACTTTCTTACCAGTTAAATTTGATGTAGCAGTCATTAAGTCCACATACTCTGGGTCTTGTGCTAATTCATAAGTCATAGCTACTGAATTGATTGATGGTCTAATAATTGGATGATCCACTGGATTCTCTACTAATTCTCCGAATAAGTATACCTTTGGTTTAAGTTCTCTTAAACTTTGTAAATATTGCTCTTTAGTCATTAATGCCATAAAAAACAGCCCCCTTGTATATATTTAAATTTTTTAATTTTTTTCTGATACCTTTACATCCTATCATAAATGCAAAGGGTATGCCAAAACTTTAACAATAGTTTAATATATTTTTCACTTTTTTAAAAGCTTGTATTTCAGCCAGTTTTATGCATAAAATTATTTTCATAAGGATTTTTTACTAATTTTTAGTGCCTATAAATAAAACTAGGTCGTTGCATTTTTACAACGACCTAGTTTTTATTCTTTCTATTCTTTGATGTATAAGTGTTTTATTTTTAACATACCTTCTATCCAAATAAAGTTTTTGCGTTTTTGCATCACGTTGCATTTTTACATCATTCATATTTTCCCATTTCAATATATTTTTTTCTTTTTCTTACGAAAGTGGATGCATCTACACCCAAAGCCTTTGATGCATCTCTTACATTTTTATATTTATCAAAGGATTTTTTAATTAAATCTATCTCCACTTTAGCCACAGCATCCTTTAAATGTATTATTCTATCTGAATTAAGAATATCAACTTCCTTAATATTTCTAATATTATTAGGCAAATCATTCTCGCCTATTTTATCTTTATAGCTCATTACAAAAACTCTTTCTACTATATTCTTAAGTTCTCTAACATTCCCTGGCCAATTATACTCAAATAAACATTTTATGGCATCATTGTCTAAGAACTTATTCGAATTATATTTTTCGTTTAATCCCTTTAAAAAATATTCTCCTAATGTAAATATATCCTTTTTCCTTTCCCTAAGGGGTAATATGGTTATGGGAATTACACTTAATCTATAATATAGATCTTCCCTAAACACTCCATCTTTTACCATTTCTTCTAAATTTCTATTAGTAGCAGCTAATATACGTACATTTATCTTTATAGGAATAGTTCCTCCAACCCTAGTAAATTCTTGTTCCTGTAGAACCCGTAATAGTTTCACTTGCATTTTTAAAGGAAGCTCCCCTACTTCATCTAAAAATATAGTTCCCCCATCAGCAATTTCAAACATACCCATTTTGCCTTCTTTAACAGCTCCCGTAAAAGCTCCTTTTTCATATCCAAACAATTCTGATTCTATTAAATTATCTGGAATGGCCCCACAATTTACTTTTATAAATTGATTTTCACACCTATTACTATTTTTATGTATATACTTAGCTACTTCTTCCTTTCCTACTCCCGTTTCTCCAAGTAATAAAACAGTAGTATCTACTTTAGCAACCCTTTTACAGATTTTTAAAGTATCTAGCATCTTTTCATCCTTTGCAATTAAATCAAAATCATCTATTAGCTGTAATCTCATTTCCTCTATTTCGGAAAAATATTTTTGAGCCAATTCTTTATTTTTGAGTAATTGTTCATTTAACTTAACTAACTCCGTCACATCCCGTACATTTGTAACAACCATAATAATATTGTTGTTATCATCATATATGGGTGTACTAGTTACAAGGGCCTTCTTACCCGTTTTAAACTTTTGTTCCAATGTGGTAGTTTTTCCTGTTTTTAAAACTTCCATAGTTGCAGATTCAGATATATATCCATCCTCAACTAAATCCACCATATTGTTATCTAACATTTCTTCCCTTCTTACTCCAGTTATTCTTTCGTAAGATTTATTTATTCGAAGGGTGTTAGCCTCCCCATCTGTTATGTATATACCATCATAGGAAGATTCTATTACTGCATCTAACTTCTTAGTTAATTGTTGAATTTTACTTATAGTCTCTTTAGGATTTAATAATCCTAAAACCTCATTATTGTCATCTATTACTATTAAGTTTGTTGAAATCTCATTTACATTAGTAATCTCTCTTTGCTTTATTATTAATTCTGATTCCTTACTTACTATTTTATCAATGCTCATATTCATAGAAATTTGGCTTTTTATATATCTAAGCATATGATTCTTTGTTAAAACACCTATTAATTTTTTGTCCTGATTTATTACTGGTATTAAGTCTATGTCTTCTTTTAAAAAGTAATCTATCGCTGTACCCACACTATCTTCTTTAGTTAAAATTGGAATATTAGTTTTTATACATTGGCAAACTTTCATATTCTCCACCCTTTTCATACGTATATATACAAAAGTCATAGGACCTATGATTCGTTATGGAACCCTATGGTTCCCGGAGGCGTCTGCTAACGCAATCTGAACACCCTCCTTAAAGAGGCAGGGGAATTCTTCCCCCACACCCCCTTCATTTTTTGTATATTATAAAATTTACAATTTTATAATATACAAAAAAAACCTAGTTATAACTAGGATTAATATTCATTGGAGGCGGCACCCAGATTTGAACTGGGGAATAAAGGTTTTGCAGACCTCTGCCTTACCACTTGGCTATGCCGCCCTATATTAAATTGGTGCCCAGAGGCGGAATCGAACCACCGACACGGGGATTTTCAGTCCCCTGCTCTACCGACTGAGCTATCTGGGCATTTTTTACCTTTTCCTCTGACAAATGTTATTATACCTATACTAACGTAAAAAGTCAAGGAATAAGATGGTTATTCGTTAACCTTCTATATTAGACTAACGAATAACCTAATTATCCTATTTTTTTATTTCTTCATACAATCTTGTTAAATGAACCTTATCAAAATTGTATTTAGTATTACAAAAATGACATGTAAGTTCTGCCTTTTCATCCTCTTCTATTATGGACTTTAAGTCCTTTTCTCCAATACTAATTAAAGCTCTCTCTAACTTTTCAAAACTACAATCACACTCAAAATCCACTTGAACTTTTTCTAATATTTCTATATCTAACCCTTTTAAATAAGTAGTTAATACTTTTTCAGGAGTATCTTCTTCTGATAAAACCTTAGTTATTTGAGGTGCATTTTTTAAAGCTTCCTCTATTTTAGTTATAGTTTCATCATCAGTATTAGGTAATAATTGTATAATTACTCCCCCAGCTACTTTAACTGTATAGTCTCTATCTACTAAAACCCCTAGGGCTACAGCTGATGGTTGTTGTTCTGAATTTGCAAAGTAATAAGTAAAGTCTTCTGCAATCTCACCAGATACCAGATCTGACTGTCCCACATAAGGATCTTTTAGTCCTAAATCTTTTATAACTGTCATTCTTCCTTGTGATCCAACAGCTCCACCCACATCTAACTTTCCATTGGCCTTTAGGGGAATATCCACATATGGATTACTCACATATCCCTTAACTATTCCTTTAGAATCTGATGTGGTTAATATTTGTTTAATAGGTCCATTGCCTTTTATTTGAACACTCAATTTGTTATTGTCTCCCTTTAACATAAGGCCCATTATGGATGTGGCTGTTAAAGTTCTTCCTAAAGCTGCCGTAGCTACAGGTGTTGTATTATGAAATCCTCTAGCTTTTTCTACTAAATCTGTAGTAACTGCAGCAAATACTCTTATACTCTTATTAGCTGCCACAGCCCTTACAACATAATTACTCATTTTACGTCCTCCTATTTTGTTCACACTTACCATTTATTTATCTACATATAAAACTAATTCTTTCACTTTCTTCCCTTGGATTATTAAAACTATATCCATCATATGTGTTTATAGATGAAAAACCTGCATTTTTAAGGATTTCTGTTATTTCATCTATTCTATAGGCCCTTTGGCTATGTTTTTCTTCAAACTTTCTGTATAATTCATCTTCTTTCACAAATATGGTTAAATCAAAATCGCAGATGGACTCTTCTTCATCATAATAGTTTTCCCATATATAAGATACTTCATCATAATTCTCTGCATAAGTATTATTTCCTAAGATATTTTTAAGTTTGTAATGGGAGCTAATATCAAACATGAATAGACCATCCTTTTTTATATGATTTTTCACATTAGCAAATACACCTTCTAAGTCTTCATGGTCCAATATATAATTAAATCCATCACAAACACACAAAATAGCATCTAGTTCAGTTGGCAAACTCATTTCCTTCATGTCTTGTTGAAGATAGGTAATGCTACCACTACCCTCTATACTTTTTTCCCTAGCTATAAAAAGCATATCACTGGATATATCTGTTCCCAATAAATGATATCCTCTATTTGCCAATATATTAGTTAAATTCCCTGTTCCACAAGCAAGTTCTGCCATATTCACTGGTTTAATTTGTTCTTTTTCAAAAACCTTTTCTATGTAATCTGCCCATCCAATATAATCTACATCTTCCATTAAAGTATCATATACCAGAGAAAATGCTGAGTATGCTCTCACCTAAATCTCTCCTTACTTATTTAATCTATCATAAACCGTCTTTAGGGTTTCCCCTATTTTTTCATTTATTATAATCTTAGCCTTGTAGTCATACATGGTTTCACCTAAGTTTATTATTGCTAAATTTTCACATATATTAGCCAAATAGTTAACAGGAGAAACAGATAAGGATGAACCTATAACTATTAATAGCTCACTTTTTTCAACTTCTCTCCAACCCTTGTCAAAACACTCAGGCAATCCATCACCAAACATAACTACACTAGGTCTTAGTATCCCTCCACATCTATGACACACAGGGGGCACTTGACCACTTTTCACCTTATCTTTTATATGTTCTATAACTACTTTTTCACCACAGTCAGTACAATAGCCTTCCCTTGTATTTCCATGGACTTCGTATATATTTTTAGACCCTGCTCTTTGGTGAAGATTATCTATGTTTTGAGTTATGAGTAAATCTACAAATCCCTCATTCTCCAATTTAGCTAGCATAAAATGGCCTATATTAGGTTCAGCATTTGTCATACCAGTTAAAAGTTCAAAGCCTTCTTTATAAAACTTATTTGGATTATTATATAATACATCAGTAGATAAAGCCTCCATAGGATCAATATGAGCCCACAATCCAGTAGAACTTCTAAAATCAGGTATGCCACTTTCCGTAGATATTCCAGCCCCTGTTAAAACAATAGTCTTCTTACTGTTTTTCATTAAATGGACTAACTTATCTATCTTATCCATAAAACCGCCTCCAAAACCTTATTATATATTATATATCAACATGTTTTAAATATACAAGCCGTTTTTAGGGGCAATTCATAGTCATCACCATTTGAACTTTAGAATCATATACTAATAATAGCTTAAATTATATGACTGGAAAAATGACAAAAACTTTGACATTCCAATAATTCATAAGTTCTAAATACAAACCATATTATGAAGGAGTGTGATAATCGTGAACAAATATAATTATAGGGGTAGTGGACTTAGCCCTTGGTATTGTTCTAATCCTAATAAGACCTTTCAAGGGCAGGAACAAGATCCTTTAAAACAAAAAAGTATAGTTGAAATTCCAATTTCACAAAGGGGAACGGGAGTACAATGGGTAGCTGCAAGTAAAGGTTCTATTCCTCTAGGTGCCATTACAGCAGGATATGAAGCTGATGGAACACCTTTATATGTAGCAAGAGCACATCATTCTAAAGGACTCCATATAGGAAAAATCAAACCTGTCTCTAATGGTGCAACTATTCCTATTGAGGGAGTTGAAGTGCTAACTAGTTTCTATGAAGTCCTTGTACTTACTTAAAAAAATAATTTTTTGTAACATTTTTCTTGTACATGTATATATTGTTAATGGGGAAGGGTTTAATCCTTTTTCATTAACTACAAAAGGAGGCATGAACGATGAAATGGGTAGCTATGTCTGATGGAACCATACCTGATGGTGCACTTAAATTTGGATATGAAGCTGATGGAACACCTTTATACGTGGCAAGGGCCTATTATGCTGGAGGTCTTCACCTTGGAAAAGTTAGACCAGGATTTGAAGGTGCATTAATACCTTATGCTGGAACAGAAGTAGTAGTTAAATTTTATGAAGTACTTTGCATTTAATTAATTTAAAAATATAAATTTAAGGAGTATTCATACTTTTATATAAGTGAATACTCCTTTATATTTTAATAGATTTTTAAAAAATGAATTTTTTTAATAATATTTTTAGTTTATATATAATTTTTTATGAATTACATTTTTTAATTCATGTGCTTAATAATCTCATTAATTGTATTATTTTTTAAGAATTAATAAAATTTTATTACAAATACTATTATTGATGTTCTTTATAGAGAAAAACATTACAAAATAATTAAGAGGTGATCGACTATGAATATACAAGATATAATGACTACCAATGTAGTAACTTTATGTAAAACAGATACGGTAGCAGAGGCAGCAAAATTAATGAGACAACATAGAATTGGTTCTATTCCCGTATGTGAAAATGGCAAACCAGTTGGCGTTGTAACAGATAGAGACATTGCCATAAGAGCCGTTGCAGGCGGAAAAGATAATTCTACAAAGCTTGAAGACGTCATGTCAAAATCAGTTATCATTGGTACTCCTGAAATGGATGTGGATAGAGCCAGCCAACTAATGAGTACTAACCAGATAAGAAGACTTCCTATTGTTGACAATGAAAGTATTGTAGGAATTGTTGCCCTTGGAGATGTGGCTGTTAAATCCGAACTACAACATGAAGCTGAAGAAGCTTTAAATCATATTTCTCAACCATCTAAACCAGAGATACAATAATATGATTAAATAATCTCATCTAAATTCTTCATAATAGGTGGCGTGATAACAAAATATTCACGTCACCCATTTCATTTGATTTTTTTCAATATAAAAAGGCCACGACTATGATCGTGGCCCAAAAGATAGCTTTACTCTATCCTTTAACTTCTTCTTCCTTAGGTACTTCCTTTTTTAACTTTTTCTTTCTAACGGTTATAAGACCACCAATTCTTCCCGTTTCCTTAGCAGTAAGGCCACCCCATCCAAACTGTTCTACCTTATCTAGAAGGCCTAGTTGATCTGCTATTTCATATTTCCATTTGTCTTCTATAGTTTCAATTTTTTTCTTTTTGTTTTTCATACTATTTTTCTTTGACATAGTACCCCTCCCCTCATCTATATTATGGGTAAGGGTTTCATCTTTTATACTATAAGTTTAAAATATAGTTATTAAAACATTAATTGTATATAAGCAAAATATATAAATATGACTAAACTTATCAAAAGAGGTATAGAGTCTTTAAACGTCATATTATATTTTTCTTCATACTCTTCTTCTAAGGAATCCTTTTTTAAAGACTTTATTATTTTGTATAATATGATTCCACAAATAAGACCTATCACTCCAATTTGTATGGTTCCTACCAATAATAACATATTGTTATTTAATATGTCAGGAGAGTTCTCAGTAACTGCAGCTCCTTTGCTGGCCATATTTGCCATATACGCCATAGTTACAGACAACCCATTATTAGTAAAATGACCTATGACCCCTGCCCATATGGATCCTGTATATTCTACTAGATAAGCAAATAATAAACCTAAAACTAAAGGACCTAATAAATTTTGTATATTAAAGTGAAATACTCCAAATAGGGTGGCCGATATGATTATGGCCTTTGTTTTCCCCATTTTTTCATAGGCTTTAAATACTAATCCCCTAAAGAACATTTCCTCACAGAGACCTGCTGAGAAGGCTATTATGATCATAAGTATTATATACTCCCCCATGTTATTAGCCACTGGAATGGGTGGCTTTTTCACCTTTGTAAAAATACTTATTATATTGAGTACTATTAAATTAAAGAACATGGCTATGGGATATATTAATATGGTACACCCCACACTCAAGATCATATTCTTTATAGATATTTTCCTAAGTCTAAAAGTTTCTTTTAATTTTAGATCAAATACTAAACTGAACAATATGGGAGGAGTCAATATGATTAAGTACTCTGTTATAACCAATCCACTTTTAATATTTTTACTTTGAAAATACCCCCCAAAGGTTAAAAGTACAATTCCTACTATTAAATAAAGTACATTGACTCCAAATATACTAGGTCTTTTTATGTTTTCCATATTTATTCCCCTTTAAAGTATTTTTTTGCCTTTAATATATTTTTATATACTTGAACTCCCATTAATAAAATTTCTTCGTTAAAACAGAATTTGCTACTGTGTAGTGGATATACACATCCTTTTTCTTCATTTTTTATTCCCAAGAAAAAGAACACCCCTCTACATTTTCTTTGAAAAAAAGAAAAATCTTCTGATATCATTTGAAACTCTATAGGTATATAGTTTTCTTTTCCAACAGCTAATACCAAGTCATTAACTAAATCTTTGTCATTCATAACAGCCGGGTACATATCTCTTAACTCTAATTCTATTTTACAATCATAAGTTATCTCAAAACCCCTTATAATTTCCTTTAATCTCTTTTTTATAGTTTCATATACTTCTTCACTAGATACTCTTATAGTTCCTTCTAGCCTGGCATCCTGAGCAATAATGTTTCTTCTCTCTCCTGCCTCTGCCCTTCCTATGGTAACTACTGCACTTTCATTAGAGTTAATATTTCTACTGGTTATGCTTTGTATGGTATTTATTAAATTTGCCATTATAACTATGGAATCTATACCCTTATGTGGATATGCACCATGGGAACCTAAACCATATATATCTATGTCAAATTCTCCGCATCTAGCCATTAAAGCTCCCTCTTTACAAGCCACATAACCTTCTTCTATATTAGGAAATACATGAAGTCCAATCACTTCGCTTATATGAAACTTTTCCATTATACCTTCTTCTATCATAACCTCTGCTCCACCAGGGCCTTCCTCTGCCGGTTGGTATATAAATACTACATTTTTATTTAGTTTATCTCTATTCTTTGATAAATATATGGCAAATCCTAAAGAAATACTCATGTGAGCATCATGACCACATGCATGCATCATATTTTCATTTTTAGACTTAAAATCCAAGTTAGTTTCTTCTTCTATATTAAGGGCGTCCATATCTGCTCTAAATCCAATAGAATCATTTAAATCATTTACCCTTATTACTCCCACTAATCCAGTTTTAGCCACATTTTCATGTACTTCTATGCCATTTTCCTTTAATTTATTTTTTATAAACTCACTAGTTTCGTATTCTTCAAAACCTATTTCTGGCATCTCATGTAACTTTCTTCTTATGTTAATAATTTCTTTTCTCAATTCTAATATATGATTATCTACTCTTATCATTAATTTTTCCTCCTAAGTAAACTTACCTTTTATTTTATATGTTTTTACAAAAACTTAAAAGTTTTTTATTAATTTTCAAAATTTTTTATTGAAATCATTATCAAAATCTGATAACTTTAATATAATAATATTAGCATAAAGTTAGCAATTTGTTAGCAAATCATTTGTAATTTTATTAAACCAACTTTTATGATTGAAGCGAAAATCCTTGAATTTCCGTTTCTTAAAAGAGGAGGATTTATTTTGATAACGGAAGCAAGAAGAAAGCAAATTGTTGAAATGGTAGAAAAAGAAGGCGTAGTAAATGTTCAAAATCTTGCTGAATTTTTCAACGTATCCATATATACCATACGCAGAGATTTAACAGACCTTGAAAATAAGGGGAAATTAAAAAAGATCCATGGGGGCGCTGAGAAAATAGAAAAGACAAAATGGATATCTACCCTAGAAGAGGGTAATGAAGAAGCTGTTGCCCACAAAAAAAAGATTGCAAAGAAAGCTGCTGAATATGTGGAAGATGGAGACACCATCCTACTTATGGGTAGTATGATAAGTCTTTTTATGATTCCCCATATAAAAGATTTATATATTACTGTAGTTACAAATTCTTTAGATGTGGCCAAGGAACTTTCTTCTTCCTCTAGCATAGATATTATATTAATAGGAGGAAGAGTTAAAAATATGAAGGGTAACATCTTAGGTTCAAGGGCTATGAAAGAAGTTTACAATTTTAATTTTGATAAGGCCTTCTTACCTTGTGCTGGTGTTCATCACCGGGTAGGTATAACTACTTCAACAATTGATACTAGTGATTTTTTAAAAGCAGCCATAAATTGCAGTAGACAAAATATAATAATCTGTGACTACAGAAAAATTGGTAGAATTACCTTTTCTAAAGTCTGTGATTTTGAATCAATACACACAATTATAACTGATGAAGAAGCTAACTCAGATGAGCTTGAGCTTATCTCTAAACACAAAATACACATAGATACAGTAAAACTATGAAAAGATTAGTGATTAAGGGGGAATTAAAGTGAAAAAACTAAACGTAGCTGTAGTTGGTGCTACAGGAATGGTAGGAAGAACATTTTTAAAAGTATTAGAGGAAAGAGATTTTCCATTTGATAACTTGTATTTACTAGCATCTAAAAGATCAGCTGGTGAAAAACTAACTTGCAAAGGTAAAGAATATATAGTTGAAGAGTTAACTGAAGAATCCTTCGATAAAGACATTCATATAGCTCTATTTTCAGCAGGAGGAAGTATAAGTGAAAAATTCGCTCCTATAGCTGCTAAAAAGGGAGTAATTGTAGTAGATAACTCTAGTGCTTGGAGAATGGATAAGGAAGTACCTCTAGTAGTTCCAGAAGTTAACCCAGAAGACATTGCATGGCATAAAGGAATAATTGCAAACCCTAATTGCTCAACTATTCAAGCCGTAGTAGCTTTAAAGCCACTTCATGATAAATACTCTATTAAAAGAGTTGTATATTCCACTTACCAAGCTGTTTCAGGTTCTGGTGTTAAGGGTATTAAAGACCTAGAAGAAGGAGAAAAGGGCAATGACATTAAACTAGCCTACGATCATCCTATATACGGAAACTGCTTACCTCACATAGATGTGTTTATGGACAATGGATATACAAAAGAAGAAATGAAAATGGTTAATGAAACTAAGAAAATACTAAACGACTATGATCTAAAAATAACAGCTACAGCAATAAGAGTTCCTATAAAAAATTGTCATAGTGAATCTATAAACATTGAGTTTAACAAGAGTTTTGAAGTTGAAGATATTAAAGAAATCTTTAGAAATGCAGAAGGTGTAATTCTTAAGGATGATGTTGAAAATAATGTTTACCCACTGGCTCGCGAAGCTGCTGGTCATGATGAAGTTTATATAGGAAGAATAAGACGTGACTTTAGTTTAGACAACGGACTAAACCTATGGGTTGTGGCAGATAATATTAGAAAAGGTGCCGCTACAAATGCCGTTCAAATTGCTGAAGTCTTAGCAAATAAGTATCTATAATATTATGACGAGGTGATTATATGTTATTTACAGGTTCAGGTGTAGCAATAGTTACTCCTTATAAGGAAAATGGCGTAGATTATAAAAAATTAGAAGAATTATTAAATTGGCATGTAAACGAAGGAACAGACAGTATAATTGTTTGTGGTACTACAGGTGAAGCTTCTACTATGAATGATGAAGAACAAAAGAGTGTTATTAAGTTTACAGTAGAAAAAATAAATAAAAGAATTCCTGTAATCGCCGGTACTGGTAGCAACAACACCCACCATGCAGTAGAAATGAGTAAATATGCCCAAAGTGTTGGAGCTGACGGACTGCTTTTAATTACTCCTTACTATAATAAGTGTACTCAAAAGGGTTTAATAGAGCATTTTACCAAAATTGCTGATTCTGTAAATATTCCTATAATTTTATATAACGTACCTGGCAGAACAGGCGTAAATATAAATCCATCTACCCTAGAAAAACTTAGTCAACACAAAAACATTGTAGCCATTAAGGAAGCTAGTGGAAATATTTCGCAATTAGTAGAAATGGCTAGAGTAGTACCAAAGGATTTTGCATTATACTCTGGTAATGACGATATGATTGTTCCCCTAATGTCTTTAGGTGGTAAGGGAGTTATTTCTGTTGTAGCTAATATCTTGCCAAAGGATACTCATAATTTAGTTCAATATTTCTTAGATGGAGATATTGAAAAATCTTTAGAATTACAATTACAGATGAAGTGTTTAATAGATGCTCTTTTCATAGAAGTAAATCCTATACCAGTAAAAACAGCAATGAACCTGCTTGGTCACGACGTAGGACATTTGAGACTTCCTCTTACTGATATGTTAGAAGATAACTTAAAAGTTTTAAAGGAAGAACTTAAAAAGTATGGCTTTAACCTATAGGAGGGATAATTTTGATTAAGGTAATCGTTCACGGTTGCTGTGGAAAGATGGGGCAGGTCTTAGTAAATATGCTAGAATCTAATCCAAATACCCAAGTAGTAGCCGGTATAGATAAGTTTTGTAGCAATCACAAGTATGATTTTCCCGTATTTGAAAAAGCTAGTGATTGTAATGTAGATGCACAAGTGGTAATAGATTTTTCCCATTATAGTTTAGTTTCACCTTTACTGGACTTTTGCAAGAGTTCTAAGCTCCCCTTAGTATTATGTACTACAGGCCTTAGCCAAGACTTAGAGAAAGAAATGGTAGCAGCCTCTAAAGAAGTAGCCATATTTAAAAGTGGTAACATGTCCTTAGGAATAAATCTTTTAATAGATTTAGTAAAAAAAGCTACTGCAATTTTAAGTGACTTTGATGTGGAGATAATAGAAAAACACCATAATAAAAAAGTAGATTCGCCTAGCGGAACGGCTTTCATGATAGCTAATGCCATTAAGGATAGTCATAAGGATGAAAAGGAATTAATATACGGAAGATATGGCAATAATACTAAAAGAGAAAGTAAAGAAATAGGTATTCATGCTGTACGTGGTGGTACTATAGTAGGTGAACATACGGCAATTTATGCTGGAGAAGATGAAATTATAGAAATCAAACATGCAGCTTCATCTAAAAAAGTATTTGCCCAGGGATCCATAAAAGCTGCCCTATATATAGCAAATAAGGAACCTGGATTATACAACATGGATGATTTGCTTAAATAATATTTACTTAAGAGAGGATTGAATAATAGATGACGAAAGATAAGAACTTAGATTTAACTAATCCATACGAAATAGCAAAATTCATTAAGGATGCAACGAAGTCTACTCCTGTTAAAGCTTATATTCAAGGAGATTTATCTCAAAGCATTACTGACAATATAAAACTATTTGGTAGTAATGATTTTTGGATTCTAGTTGGAGAAAATGATACTGTGGAAAACTTTATTGAAGAAAACAAAGGAAATATTAAAGAATTCCACATTGAAAACGACAGAAGAAACTCAGCTATCCCAATGCTTGATATTAAACAGGTAGAAGCTAGAATTGAGCCTGGTGCTATTATAAGAGATAGGGTTAGCATTGGCAAAAATGCCGTTATCATGATGGGCGCTGTTATAAACATCGGTTCTGAAGTAGGAGAAGGAACTATGATAGACATGAATGCCGTATTAGGTGCTCGTGCTACTATAGGTAAAAATGCTCACGTAGGAGCTGGAGCCGTTATTGCTGGAGTTTTAGAGCCACCTAGTGCAACTCCTGTTATAGTGGAAGATGACGTTATGATTGGTGCTAACGCAGTAATCCTAGAAGGCGTTAGAATAGGAAAGGGTGCCGTAGTTGCAGCAGGTTCAGTAGTTACTACGGACGTACCAGAAAACACAGTAGTCGCTGGTTCTCCTGCTAAGGTAATTAAAGCTAAAGACCAAAAGACTGCTGATAAAACTGAAATTTTAGATGATTTAAGAGGATAACGAATAAAAAACTATGGGTTTATATAAACCCATAGTTTTTCTATTTAGCGGAAATTAAAAAACCAGAGCGATTATCTCACTCTGGTTTATATTATTCTTTATCTACAAATGTGAATACATTTGGTACATTTCTGAAATAATCTCCATAGTTTAATCCATATCCAACTATGAATGTATCTGGAATAGTAAATCCTACATAATCAGCTTCAAGATCAGTTTTCCTTCTTGATGGTTTGTCTAATAATACACAACTTTTAATACTATTTGGGTTCTTAGCTTTTAAATGCTTTAATACATATTCCATAGTAAGACCTGTATCTGCTATGTCATCTACTACTAATATATCATATCCACTTAAATCAAATTCTAAATCTTGTAATATTTTTACTTTTCCAGAACTCTCTTCTCCATGTCCATAACTAGAAGTAGTCATAAACTCTACCCTAACAGGAGCATCAATAGCTCTTACTAAATCTGCTGTAAAAATGAAACTTCCCTTTAGTAAAGAAACAGCTACTAATTTTTTACCCTCGTAGTCCTTTGCAATCTCTAGTCCTAGTTCGTCAACTCTCTTTTGAATGTCTTCTCTAGAAAATAGTACTTTTCTTTCTTTATTTTCTAAGTTCATTAGTCCGATTCCCTCCATCTTATGGTAATAAATTGTAACATTAAATGATTAGGTAATATTGTAATTGAAAAAGTCATCTTTGTCAATTATCATGCATAAAATGAAGAATTTTACACTTCTAATGACACTCTTGCATATGATTCATAATATTTAATATTACCGCATCAGTAATTTTCATTCCCTTTTCAGATAATACCCCTAAATTTTTAATAGTTTCTTCCGCAGTCTCTCCCACTATTCCGTTTCTAGTTGGCACAATGGCATCATTTAAAGATAATAATACAGCTTGAATAGCTGCAGATGCGGATGTGGATAATTTAAGTGCACAACCCACTTTAGCTCCATCACAAATCATTCCACTTAAATTAGCTATCATATTTTTCACTATTCCATCTATCTGAGCATGATTTGCACCCATTAACCATCCAATGGCCACACCAGCTCCTGTAGATGCTGCAACAGCACAACCACAAAGGGCAGATAATCTACCTATATAGTGCTTCACATAACTGTTTATAACATGACTTATAGCCACTGCTTTAGCTAATTTTTCATCCTCCACATTATATTTTCTCATGTAAGCAACAATAGGTAATATGGCTGTAAGTCCATTATTTCCACTTCCATTACTACTCATAACAGACATATTTATTCCTGACATTCTAGCATCTGATGCAGCTGCTGTAAACATCATTGCTGTGTTTAATAAATCATCCGATAAAATTCCCTTTTTAATGTTTCCCTCAAGGGAGCTTCCAACTTTCATACCAAGCTCACTTTCTAAACCTTTCTCCGCCACAGCTTCATTCATTTTAAGACCATCTAACATGAATTTTACATCTTCAAAATCCATTTTTTCTATTTCCTTAACTATGTCATATATTTTCATATCATATATAAAAGTGTATGGCTCTTTTTTCACTTCACTTTTATTAGATTCTTCTAATATTATTTCTTCATTTTTCTTAATAAAAGTAAAATTTGTATGCTTATTACTAATTACAGTTTCCACCGTGCCATTATGTTTTTTTAATTTTACTTCAATATATACCTTCTCATCCGTATCCTTAATTCCTATTTTAACTTTTCCACTTTTTAATAATTCTTTAGCTTCTTCTATGTGATGAGACTGGATATCCGCTAATACATTTAATACTTTCTCACTCTTTCCTCCCACTAATCCTAGTGCCGCTGCAATTTCTAATCCAACTTCCTTTGTATTAGGAATTCCTACGCACAATCCATTCTTATATACATTAGGAGAAAGTAAAACCTCCGCACTCTGAATTTCTCCATCTAATAATTCCTTTGCCTTTGCACAACCTAAAGCCACAGCTATTGGTTCTGTACACCCCATGGCAGGGACAACTTCTCCTTGTAGTAATTTTATGATTCCATCCTTTAAATTCATTATAAATCCCCTCTCCATTCATTATATCTGATTATTTATTTTGCAATTATCATGCCAATGGCTCAAAGAGGGTTTTTACCTATTGTTCCAAATCCCCAGTCTCATTTTGAGAAAAAAACGTAAAAAAACAGTCTCATTATGAGATTTTTTCTCATAATGAGACTGTGATATTATAACTTTTAATTTTCCTATACATGGTAGCTCTTCCTAATCCTAAGGCTCTAGCAGCCTTTTCTACAGCCTGTTTATCACCCTTATAATACTCTAATGCCTTTTCTATTTCTCTTCTCTCTAAATCCTTTATAGGGATTATTCTTTCCTCTATATTTTTGCAGCACTCCTTCTTCTTTTTCAACCTTACCGGTAGATCTTCCATTCCTATGAAATTGAGATTACACATATTAACTGCATACTCTATGGAGTTTTCCAATTCCCTCACATTACCAGGCCAACTATACTTTTTAAATATATCTATTGCATCTTTATTAAAACCTAATATGTTTTTGTTTAACTTTTTATTACACTTCCTCAAAAGTTCATATATTATATTTTCCACATCTTCCTTCCTTTCCCTTAAAGGAGGTATATGGATTGGTATTACATTTAATCTATAAAATAGATCTTCTCTAAATTCCCCTTCCAAAACTTTCTTTTCTAAATCCCTGTTTGTGGCAGCAATTATCCTAACATCTACAGATATATTATCATTAGCTCCTATCTTTTCTATAGTATATTCTTGCAATACCCTTAACAATTTAGTTTGAAGGTGTATTGGCATATCTCCTATTTCATCTAAAAATATAGTCCCCTTATTTGCTAATTCAAATTTACCTGCTCTTCCACCCTTTTTTCCACCCGTAAATGAGCCTTCCTCATATCCAAACAATTCACTTTCAAGCAAGCTCTCAGGTATGGCTGCACAGTTTATGGGAATAAACGGTCCTTTTCCCCTATTACTATTAAAATGAATTGCCCTTGCAAACAATTCCTTTCCCGTTCCACTCTCTCCATGAATTAATACGGTAGAATTTGAAAAGGAAGCTTTCTTAGCATCTTTTTTAACCTGCTCCATGACAAAACTATTTCCTATAATATCATCAAAGGTTGTAATTATATTTGTATTAGATATGTAATTTACCACTTCTAACATTTCACATACGTTAGAAAAAGTAAACACCATCCCTATCTTACTTCCTTCTACTTCTATCAATTTTCCACTATAAAAACCTCTTATGGAACAATCTGCATGATTATATTCAAAGGGAATATTTTTAACTTCTTCATTGCCCGTTAAAATTTCATTTACATTTATATTCTCTATTAAATCTATTATATTAATTCCCTTTAATTTATTTCCATCCATATTAAATAATTCAGTGGCTTTAAAATTAAATTGAATTATCTTTCCTTCTTCATCAACAGCAACTATACTTTTATCCACTGAATTTAATACGGTCTCTAATTCCTTTAATAATAATTTTATTTTTTCTGTCTTCTCTAGTTCTATTAGTTTAGTTCCTATTAAATCTGCCATTTTATTTAAAAAGTCCAATAGATCTTCCCTATTCTTTATTATTTCCTTCCTCTGCTCTTCATTTAATGCTATTAACCCTATAACTCCTACAGGCTCATCCTTTACCTTTATAGGACAACATACTTCCGCATATTCTTTGCAGTTTTCCTTATCCTTACACCGTTTACAAACTGCATGCTCCTTTGGATTTTCCACAACAAGGCCCTCTCCAGTTTTCAAGGAATACGCAAATATAGAATCCACATCTATTCGATTATTAAAAGAGGCTTTTTTTTCACCTGTTACAGCTATCCGATCCAGGTTCTTATCCACTATGGTAACTTCCACTTTCATGACACTGGCAATAGCTTGAGCAATACTCTGCACACTAGATACAATCTTTTTAAGTTCCATTAATATCCTCCTTTTCTATATAATAAAATAGAGTAGAACTATTTATTCTACCCTCTCTAGTTTAACTTGATTATAAAAATTTTCCACATTATTAATATCTACAAATCCAATTTTCTTTTCTATTACGTTGGCTGTTCCTGTGGCTACGGCATACTTAAAGGCCTCTTGTATGTCATTTTCCTTTAAAAGAGTCACTGCAAATCCCGCTACAAA
This sequence comes from Anaeromicrobium sediminis, assembly GCF_002270055.1. Taxonomy (NCBI): domain Bacteria; kingdom Bacillati; phylum Bacillota; class Clostridia; order Peptostreptococcales; family Thermotaleaceae; genus Anaeromicrobium; species Anaeromicrobium sediminis. The sequence goes on from NZ_NIBG01000007.1 coordinate 55,509, forward strand.
AGCATCACCACATCCTATAGAGTTTATAGCCTCAACTGGTCCCCCAACTTTCACCCTATAAGCTTCATCCTTAGTAACAAATATGGCCCCATCTTTTCCTAAAGATATAGATACCACTTCCACCCCTTGTCTACAAATATGTTTACATTCAAATATTATTTCTCTCTCACTATTTAACTCATAACCTACCAACTCTTCTAATTCAGGTAGGTTTGGCTTTATCATAAAAGGCTTTGCCTTTATAGCTTCTTTCAAATATTCTCCACTTGCATCTATTATCATCTTAACATTATTATCTTTAGCGATCTTAACCATATCTCCATATATGGTTTTAGGTAGTCCCCTTGGTACAGTTCCAGCAGCAATTATTATTCTACTGTATTTTAGTACCTTTACAAACTCTTTTACAAATTCATTTAATTCACTTTTACTTACTACAGGTCCATATTCCCCTAATATAGTTTCCGTATTGTTTACAGGATCAACAATTGCAGTAAATATTCTGGATGGTTCCTTAATTTCTACAAAGGAAGTGTCTATTCCTAACTTATATAGTTCAGATTTAATAAACTCACCTGTGTAGCCACCTAGAAAACCTGTAGCATTCATTCTTTCACCTAAAATAGATGCTACACGGGCAACATTTAGCCCTTTTCCTCCAGCAGTAATTTTCACATCATCCACATGATATCTCTTATTCGGTTTAAAATCATTTATTATATACGCCCTATCTACTGCAGGGTTTAAGGTAACTGTAGTAATCATATGATCCCCTTCTTAAGCAAAATAATACAAACTTATTATATAATTAAAATGTAATATTTGCAAAGATTTTTTAAAATATACTACTTATTATTTTTATTGCCTAATGTTTATTTTATACAATATTTCCTTTATTTCTTTTAAAAGTACTACAATTTTATTAAGAGTATATTGAATACTGACTAATATTATAAAAAAAACCATAATAACCATAATTTTGTAATCCATCTTATCGCCCTCCCTATTTTACCTATTATAATCTATTTTAAATATTTTAATCAACGATTAAGTTATTAAATAACAACAAAATAGAGAAGTAACGCAACTTGTCACTTCCCCTTAAAATCTTATTCCTTTAATTTATTATTATTGTCACTTATTTCCATTTTGGATACAGAAACTTCATAAGCCACCTTAGTTATTACATCTTCTTCATTTAATTTCTTTTGATATTCTCTACTTTGAGCTCTTCCCCATATCTTTATATGATCTCCAACTTTTAACTTTTCAGAAAATCTAGCATTTCTTCCCCATGCAATACAGGGAATATAATCAGATTTATTATAAGGCCTATTTACTGCTATTAACATATCAGTTATTTCTCTACCAAATGGAGTAGATCGATATACGGGTTCTTTGCATATATATCCATCTAAAAATACTTGGTTAGGATTTTTTATTTCTTCTTCTTCAAAAATTTCCATATCACGAGCAAAAACTGTAATAACTAATTTGTTCCTGCCATTCACATACTTATTATATGAACGCAACTGTCCTTCTATTTTCAGTTTAGTACCACATTTAATGTTTTCTCCCATTAATATTCTCTCTGATATAGTAATGGGTAACACATCATTATATTCACTGAGTCTTGGAACTTTAATATCTAGTGAATAAAAACCTTCTCCATACATTTCATGACTAAAACTCAAAGGAGAACATACTTCACCTATTACACTCACCAGATTCGTATCAATAACCTTGTCAGTCATCCCCCCACGCTCCTTCCTATTTCTTGTGTACTTTTAGGGCTTATCTACAATTATATCTATTCATTTTTTTAATATAATATGATAAGAAAATTAACTTTTTTCTCTGAAAGGAGTTTTATTGGGGTAAAAATATTTTTATAATCGGCAAAAATTTCACCTTTATCCAAAGCTATGTATTATTACACTTTTATCCTAAGGCTTTTTTCCATAAGATTCTATTGAATATACATATCTTCTAAAAATTTTAATAATTTATACGGATCTATACCATATAATAATAATACACCTATGGCTCCTAATGAATTATATACGGCTTTTTCATCTTCACTATTTATTATGACTGGAAATTCTACTGGTTCTACTTCCAGGTCACCTCTAGCACTAATGGACCTTTGTAAAAAGCAATTTAACTTTATTTTGTCAGAAACCATCAAACTAGAAGCTGTCAAAGTAGCTCTTTTACTCATACCATAGGATACTACCAATCTTTCATCATTATGACCCAACACAAAAGGAGTGTTGTTATCATCTTCGTTCATAATTACCACACCATTGTTTTTAACATAATTTAAAACTTTCCTTTGAAATCCAATGTCTTCTTTTCTAGTATCTATGTGTAATAAAATATCTAAATTTATGTGTTTTTCTAAATTACAGGTATCTAAGTTTAATAAAAGAATATCTATTCCTTCATAATCTAAAATATACTCCTTATATTCCATATCTCTAATTTTATAACCCTTTTTACTTAAAACGTGTTTTATTATCTTAGATGATATTTTATTTTCATCTCCTAATACTCCTATAATTTGAACATGATTCGAAAGTTTGCTCATGCTTTCATACTCCTTTTGGTAGCGATTATATGGTTATTTTTCTCTTAGTTTTACTAAAAAATTCACTTTAAAAAATAAAAAGGCTTGAAAGTCTCAAAACTTTCAAACCTCTTATTCTTATTCATTCTCAGAATTAAATGCTTTATTAACTAAAAACAAAAAACCACCTAAGTAAAATCCTAATACACAAATCATCATTATTAACGATTTAAATGCCATATTATTCGTCCCCCTTTGTAGCCGTAATATCAAATCCTTTGCCAATACCACTAGAGAATAAATTATTAGTAGCCATTGCAAATACTACGTATAATACAAATTGGAATATTATTGTTCCTACACTAAAGGTTTCAAAAGGTTTCCACCAACTATCCGGAGACCAACCAATAGCTTTAAGCATCCACCATCCTGTTAATATGGTAAACATTACAGGGAATAGCTTTACACAAACACTCCACCACTTTCCAATTTTGAAATCAGACCAAGGAGTATTGATGTATTTTGTTCTAATGTTCTCTACTCCATACTTGATAAGTGCAAATGCTATGAACAATCCACTTACTAGTAATCCTATCCCTAATACCCAATCTTGGTTATCTAAAAAGCTTACACTATAAGCAGATGGTACTCCTACTATCATTCCAAAAGCCACAATTGCTACAGTAGCTTTTTTTCTAGTAAATCCTGCGTCCATAAGATTTCTAACACCAACTTCTATCATTGGTAATAGAGATGATAAAGCTGCTATAGTCATACATAAGAAAAATACAGCTGCTATAATATTTCCTGCTGGCATAGTAGGGAATAATTGAGCTAAGTAAATAAAAGTTAAACCAGTATTTCCAGAAGATAAAACTTGACTAGTAAACTCTTGTGATGGAGATAGTGCAAATATAGCTGGAAGTATTGTAATTCCTGCTAGAAGTGATCCCACATTATTTCCAAATCCCATTATCATACAGTTTCCTGCCACGTCTTCTTTCTTTTTAGTGTATACGGCATAAGTTATAATAAAGCCCCATCCAGCTCCTGTGGACCATGCTGCTTGAGTAAATGCTTCTAACCAAATCTTTGGATTTGATAAGAGACTAAAATCTGGATTAAATAAATATTCTAATCCCTTTAATGCACCTGGTAATGTTAATGATCTTATTGCTGCCCCAATTAATAATACAAATAATGTAGGTATCATAACTTTACAAGCTTTTTCTATTCCGTCGTTAACACCCTTGTATATTATAATTCCTGCAATCGCAATTGACATAAAGTGCAGTGGTATAGTTTGCCACGGACTTGTAGTAAATGTATCCCATATGACCTGCGTATCTGCAGTAGTCATACCAGCTTTAAATGCCCCAGATAAAGCCAGTGTAAAATACTTAAAGCACCATCCCATAACTACAGCATAATATGCCATAATTAAAAGACAAACTGCAGCAATCCACGTTCCCATCCACGTGAACTTTTTTCCTACAAAATCTCTAAAAGCCCCGATAGTTCCAAGACCAGTTTTTCTTCCCATTACCATTTCTCCCATTAGTAATGGTATAGCCCAAACAAATAGCGCGATTGTCCATGCTATTAAAAAAGGTCCTCCACCATTTGAAGCTACAACCCTAGGAAATCTCCATATATTTCCTGTTCCAATTGCCATTCCCATAGATGCGGCTATAAATCCCCATCTACTGCCCCATTGTTCTTTCTTTTGACTCATAAATCTCCTCCTAAATTATTTTTTATTTAAAATTAATTAAAATCACATGAAATACTTGTCCTAAAATAGTATTTTAAGACTTTTATCTAGTAAACTGCTAAACTGCACACTGTTGAACTATACAATGGCAAAAAGAAGTGTTAGTTAAATATTAAACACTCTCCCATGTATTATTAGTGAGTAGGTTTTATAAATTTAATAAAAGATGAAATGTTTTTTCCGAAATGTTATTAATAGATTGGCTTTTAGTATTTAAAATTAAGAAATTATAAGTACCTTTGACTAGATACATTATAAAAGGTCTTACGACTAAAACATTCCTGCAGATTTTTACGAAATGGAAACACAGAAACTATCCTTGTGTAAACTTAGGAAAACTCATAATTCTTCATAGATTATAAAAAAACTCTCATCCCTAAAAAAGGGACGAGAGTATGCTCGCGGTACCACCCTAATTAACTACACTTGCCTATTGTAGTTCACTTAGTTAATCGTAACGTGATTAAAACGTAATAGCTCATCACCATCTGCTCGGGAACAGGTTCAAAACACTAGTTCATAAACCTCTCACCACCGGCTTACTCTCTGTAAAACATCATGCTTTTACTATTTTCCTTCATAGCATTTTACATATTTTACTATCTATAACTTGTATACATTATATCATTAAACTTTCACGGTGTCAAACTACTCACTTTTTTGCATTCCCGTATTGTCAATATAGTAATTATCTTTTAGAATCAAGTCAGATATAGGTACTATTTCATAGCCATCCTTTTGTAGTTTTTCTATTACTAAAGGTAAATATTCCAATACGTATTTGGCATTATTATGAAATAAAACTATTGACCCTTTTTTAACATTCCTAGTCACCCTATCTACAACGGGCTTTGCACCTAATTCTTTCCAATCTAACGAGTCCACATCCCATTGTATAGTATAATATCCCTCTTCCTTAGCAGTCTCTATAAGAAGATTATTATAGTCCCCAAAGGGTGGTCTAAATAATGAGGGCTTAGCCCCTGTTAAATCTTCTATCTTTTTTCCTGTGGTATTTAACTCTTTAGAAATCTGTTCCCTACTAAGCTTTGACATGTGAGGATGGGTTGTAGAATGGTTTTGTACCTCATGGCCCTGATCAGAGATTTTTTTCACCATATCTGGATATTTATCAACCCAAAATCCCACTAGAAAAAAGGTACTCTTTACGTTATATTTTTCTAAAATTTCCAGTATACCATCTGTATACTGCGCTCCCCAAGCTGCATCAAAACTTATTGCTACCTTCTTTTCTTCTTTATCAACACAATATATAGGCAAAACCTTATTACGATTCATTACACCTACTATTTTATCCCCTAGGGTACTCATATTAGCATATGACATTACTACTATTACTACAACCATTGTGAATAATAAAATTTTTTTCCTATCTATTACAAATATTTTCATATTCTCCCCCCCTTAACAAAAATCTTTATTTTACATCATATAATTAAATTTATTCATTTTGTCATATATTTATGATTTTTTTACTAGAAATATTATAGATTAAGTTTCTCAATTAAATAAAAGGAGAAAGATCATTATGACGTATATTTTTATTAACTTTATAATATCTATCTTTGTTTTTTTCTTTGGTATGATTTTAATGACAAAGTCAATAATATTAGACCGGGAAAAATTTTTTCAGAAACCCTTAAAAATAATAAAGAAACACCCATCCTTAGGAGTACTTTTAGGTCTTATAGTTACCATGTTCACCCAAAGTAGTAGTGCCACGTCTGTTCTTGTAGTAAGTTTTGTAAACGGAAATATTTTAGGTCTATATGAAGCAACGGCCATAATAATGGGAGCTAATATAGGAACTACCTTTACCTCCCAATTAGTTAGTTTTAATATATATACTTATATTCCCTATATAATATTTTGTTCTATTTTAATATATTACTTAAAACTTGGTTCTCTATTTGAAAAGATCTCTAAATTTTTCATTGGCCTATGTTTATTGTTTATGGGCATGCATTTAATGTGCTATTCCCTTCTTCCTTTAAAAAATCTAATGGCCTTTTCAGATTTACTAAAATCAGTAGCCCAAAGCCCAAATAAAGGAATTTTAATAGGAGCTTTAACAACAGCCATAATACAGAGTAGTTCCACATCCATAGCTATGCTCCAAAGTCTCAGCGTAACAGGTTTTGTAAACATTTCCCAAGCTATTCCCATTATTATTGGTCAAAATATTGGAACTTGCGTTACTACCCTTTTTTCAAGTATAGTTACAAACATTGATGGTAAACGTACTGCTTTTATACATATTTTATTAAATATTCTTGGTACACTGACCATATACCCATTTATAAATACCTTGGCCACTGTATCCATAAAACTTTCTCCAGATAATGTGGTTAGGCAAATAGCCCATGCTCATACCCTTTTTAATATTTTCTTTGTAATATTATTTTTTCCATTCATAAAACCTATTGTATCCTTGTCTAAAAAAATAATAAAATAGCTCGTCAAATTGACGAGCTATTTTATTATTTATTTTCTTTATTTAATTCATAAGTCCTTATTTCTTTATCTGTAATTTTACTTTTATCTAATACATCTTCATAATTCTTTGGTATCGTAATTATATCTTTATCTCCATCAGAAATATATCTTGTCCTATTTCCCTTTTCAAAATGTTTAAACCAATCATACATTCCAACACCGTCTACATACTTTTGTAAATCACTAGCTCTAACTCTGTGAATTGCCAGAGAGTTAAACTTTGAATGATAAGGAGACTTATATGGATCCCATCCCACATTTAATATGGCAATATTTTCATATTTAACTCCATCATATTCTCCCTTTTCTAAGTACTTATATAACTCCTTATTTTTAGGTCTTGATCCAAAAGGCAATGCCATTGTATTTACTTCATAATCTGGCACATACTTCTTAACCAGCTTTACAATTCCAACAATTTCCTTTTGAATTCTTTCAGGATCTGCCTTAGTAAAGTTTACATGAGTCGCAGTATGATTTCCAATATCCATTCCCTTCTCAACAATGTAGTTCAACTTATATTCTAAGTACTTATCTTGCCCAAATGGAATATTGTCATTAACAAAAAACGTAACTTCCAATGGAAAATCCGGATGTTCCTTGTTAAACTCTTCTAATATAGCAACGGCACAATTAGGGTCTATTTCAAATTCTCCATTTTCCTTTTCTATAATACTAAAATTATTTTCCCATCCATCATCAAAAGTTAATACAATAGGGGTAAATCCAGCTTCTACACTTATATTCCCTGTAGCATAATCCTTTAGACTTACTGGTCTATATCCATTTTCATACATATACTCTAAGTCTTTTCTTAGACCATCTGGCGTTCTAGTAAACTCTGCCTCTGGCTCCGACACACTATGATACATTAAAACCATAACTTGTCCTAATTCATTTGGTTTAATCTTTTGTAAATCTATTTCTTTTTTCTCCACAACTTTTTCTTCTGTATTTTCTACTTCCATTTTTTCTTCCACAGCACTATTATCTATTTTTTCATCTTTTACTTCCGCCTTCATATCATTTGTACCACAAGCTGCAAATATTAATATGGGTAGTAAAATTAAAAAAATCATTTTTTTCATTGGCTTCATTTTTTGTCCTCCCCTTTAAAAGTTATACAATTTTTTCTGTTTTTATATATTCCACCATATATTATACATGATAACATAATATACTATCATATTTGATTTACAAAATGGTTAAATTATTAATACAACATAATAATATGTTGAAAAAAACACACTAAAAAATCAGGAGGGAAAATTATGTCAAGAGGAAATAGAGCTGTAGTTCCAGAAGCAAGAATGGCTTTAAATCAAATGAAGGCTGAAATAGCAAGTGAACTTGGATTAGCAAACTATGAATCAATTGACAAGGGTAATTTAACTTCAAGACAAAATGGTTATGTTGGCGGATATATGACTAAAAAATTAGTTGAAACTGCAGAAAGAAATTTATCAGGAAAGATATAATACATTAAATTTAGTGTGAAAAAGGAATATGGCTTTCCATATTCCTTTTAATTTTTAGTATTTACATATAATTATTTAAAGATTCACTTGCTTATTATGAAATTTTAAATAGAAGACTACTTTTTAATTTGCTTTTTTTTTTGTATAATTATATATATACTAAAGTTTCATTTTAGAATATCTATAATCTATATTTTTTATGGGTATTCTAAACTTCTAAAGAGTAGGTGTTTATATGTTATGTAATAATACTAAAGAATTGGCAAATCACAAACTTGTTTTATTATACGTTCTTGATTCATTCTCAGTACCTTTGACTAATACGCAACTCACTGAGTTTGTAATGGAGAATGATTATATGAATTATTTCATGTTCCAGCAGTTTTTATCAGATTTAGTTAAAATAGGAATGATAGAACATACCCAAAGTGAAAATACCTTTTTTTACTTAATTACAGAGAAGGGTAAGAAAACTCTAGCTTATTTTAAAGAAAGATTAGGAGAATCTCTTATAAATAAATTAGACAAAGACATTTCCAAAAGAAGACATCTTTGGCTAAAGGAAACACAAATTTCTGCAGACTATGTAAAAAAACATGAAAAAGAATATATAGTTGATTTGAAAGTTGTAGAAAATGATATTACCTTAATTGATTTAAAATTAAGCGTAGCATCTAACAAACAAGCAAAGCAAATCTGCGAAAAATGGAAAAATGATGCATCTAATCTATATGCTTCCATAATAAATTTAATAATTTAAATTAGAAAAAACAGTTTCAAGAAACTGTTTTTTTAAATTATATAACCACTATACAATTTGGTTCTTTACCTACTTTTATGGTCTGAACCATTTTTCTTCTATATTTATCTACTTCTATTATAGATAGGGTATTATCCTGTACATTACTAACTAATAAATATTTATAATTTGGTGTAAAGCTTATACTGCCAGGCATCCTTCCCACATATATTCTATCTACTAATCTTTTTTCTTTTATACTAAATACGTTAACGGCATTTAATTCCGAATCTGTTATATACAGATTTTCTTCATGTTTATCTAGTATGGCTTCTACCGGCATTTTTCCCACTCTAATTTTGTCTATTATTCTATATTCCTTAGTATCTAATAACGTAATACTACCACCTTCCATATTTGAAAAACTAGTATTTACTATAAATAAAATATTTCCCGCCTTGTTCAGAACCATATGATAGGGGTTCCCATTCACAGGTATAGTCTTTTCCATGTCATTCACATTAGTATCTATAATCGTCATGTTATCTGATCCTAGGTTTAATACATACAACTTCTCCCTATCATTACTTAATTTTATATGGTGTGGCATATTTCCTGTAGGTATTTGAGTAAGTAATTCTCCCGTATCCATATCTAATATGGATATGGAGTTTGAATCTGTATTAGACACATAGATGGCTTTCTTTTTCTTACAAATGGCTATATGACTGGGGCAACTTCCTACGGCAAAATCTTTCACAACCTTATTTTGAATTAAGTCCACAACTCTTACACTAGAATCATGAGAATTTGTTGTATACAGATACTTATTATTATAGTCTAGTACAGCATCATGCGGTCCTAGGAATGGTTTTTTCCCTATAGCGGTCAGATAATGACTATATAAGTTTATCTTTTCTCTCTCATGAAACATGTCTAAATTTACTACAGATATGCTGTCCTCGCCCATATTAGCTACAAATGCTAAGTTTTTAAAATTCTCCCCCATTCCTTCACCCCTAAGATCAATGGCTTTACTTTATATCATTTTATGCATAACTTTCTCTTATGTGAATTCATATTGATTTTTTCCTGTAAATATATTAAAATCACCTTTAGATGCAAATTATGGGATACATAACTATATTAGGAGGGTCATAATGAATATATATAAAACAGTAGGAACCTGTGCAAAGGAAATTGAATTTCATGTAGAAGATAATACTATAAAGGATGTAAAGTTTCAGGGAGGATGTCCTGGAAGCTTAACTGGGATAATGAGTCTACTTATAGGAACAGATGTGGATGTGGCCATAGAAAGATTGAGAGGAATCACATGTGGAAGCAAAACTACATCTTGCCCAGATCAATTATCAAAAGCATTAGAATCATATAAGGCCTCTTTATTATAAAATTCATGTAAATAAGAGAGATGGCTTTTAGTAAAAGCCATCTCCCATTAATATATTTTTATACAATGTCTCTTTTCCGCAATTTAAATTTCTTACCTTTGCTTCATATATCATCTCATCACAAATACGCATATTTTCTTCTAAATTTTCATAACACCTTATCTTCCGAAATACAATTTGTATATCTGAAATTAATTTTTCATCTGTATATTTTTTATAAGGCCTAAATCTAATTAATTTCATATAGAAAAACCTCCACTCATATTCCATTATATGAATGAAGATTCCTAATTATAACCTTATATTTTAAGTTCTCCCTCGCAGATAGTATTAGCATCTCCTGTCATGTATATTTCATAATCAGGACCAAGTTCTACCGTGAGTTTGCCGCCTTCTGTATTAACCAATACTTTATTTTCTAAATTTCCTAACAGGTGACCTATTACTACAGATGCACAAGAACCAGTTCCACAACCTAGTGTCCTTCCAGCTCCCCTTTCCCAAGTAGATATATTAATAGTATTTCTATCTAATATTTCTATAAAGTTTACGTTAGTTTTTCTAGGGAATATATCTAATTTTTCTATTTTTCTTCCCAATTCATTTACTAAAGTATTCTTTAAATCATCTACTATAATAACCGTATGTGGTACCCCCACTAAAATAGAAGATATGATCATATCTTTTCCGTCTACAGAAATTTTTTCATCTATTACCCTGTCCATTCCCATATGTACAGGAACTTTTTCTGCTTCAAATATGGCCTTTTCCATATCTACCTTTATGGTCCTGGCCACACCATCAGTCTCATCTATCCATATGGTCTTTATTCCACCTAGAGTCTCTACTTTAAAATATTCTTTTTTTAGTATATTATTGTCATATATAAATTTAGAGAAACATCTTATACCATTACCACACATTTCTCCCCTAGATCCATCTGAATTGTAATATCTCATTTCTATGTCTGCCACATTACTATCTTTACATACCATAAGGCCATCTGCACCTATACCAAAGTGACGATCACATACTTTTTTAGCTAACCCATTATAATCTTCTATTTCATATTCAAATCCATTTATTAATATAAAATCATTACCTGCAGCTTGCATCTTTGTAAATTTCATTAAAACACCCCTATTTCATTTCCAAGTTAGGGGTTAGCAGCTAACTGCTAACCCTATATAGATTATAACATAAGACCCTATATTACTTCCCTAGAAAGAATATCATCATATGTTTCTCTTCTAACTACTAATCTATCTACTCCATCCTTAATCATAACTACTGGTGGTCTAGGGATCATATTATAATTACTGGCCATAGAATAATTGTAGGCTCCTGTACTTTTTACTGCTATTATATCTCCTGGTTCTATCTCTGGTACTTCTAAGTCTTTGATTAGTATATCTCCTGATTCACAACATTTTCCTGCAATAGTCACCTTATTAACTATTTCCTCATTCATCTTATTAGCTATAACTGCTTCATAATGAGCTTTATATAAAGCAGGTCTTGGATTATCTGGAAGGCCTCCATCTATTCCTATATATGTTCTTACGTTAGGAATTTCTTTTATAGCTCCTATTGTATATAGTGTAATTCCTGCTTCTCCTATAATCCATCTACCTGGTTCAATTATTACCTTTGGTCTTTTTAAATCAAACTCATTACATTTATTTTGGATTTCTTCCATAATTGGATCTACAAAATAGCTAAGGCCTCTAGGATTATCTTCCTTTGTATAGGCTATTCCAAAACCGCCTCCCACATTTAACTCTTCCGTTTCAAATCCTATCTTTTCTTTTACATCCTTTATTAATTCTAATAAAATATCTACTGCCATAAGATGAGATGTATTTTCAAAGAGTTGAGAGCCTACATGGAAGTGGAATCCTAAAAGATTTATATATTCCATATCCATAGCCATGTAAATAGCTTCAAATAGTATTTCTTCTTTAAGAGGTATTCCAAATTTAGAATCAATTTGCCCTGTAGATATATACTCATGGGTATAACTGTCTACTCCAGGAGTTATTCTAAATAAAATATCCATAACTTTATTTTCTTCAGCAGCCAATGCGTTTAATAATTCTAATTCATATAAATTATCAACTACCACTCGTCCAACATTACTCTTTATGGCCAATTCTATTTCATCTATAGTCTTGTTGTTTCCATGAAATATTACATTTTCCATAGGAAACCCTGCCTTAATAGCCGTATACATTTCTCCACCAGATACTACGTCTATTCCAAGACCTTCTCTAGATACTATCTTGCACATTTCCTTTGTTAAAAAGGCCTTTGACGCATATACCGCCCTAGTATTTTCATATTTTTCTAAAAAGCTTCTTTTAATTTCTATACATCTATCTATTATATGGTCCTCTGACACTACATATAAAGGAGTACCATATTTATTAACTAGTTCAACCGTATCACTTCCGTTAAATATAAAATTATTTTCTCTATTAATCACTGTAAACAACCTCCCCTTTAAGTCCCTTTTCATAACATAGCTAATACGCAAAATCCATGCCACATTATAATTGGCCTTTTTACAGGGTTTGTTGTCCTACATTTTTTCATTTTCCGTTTTTGTGGAATTTTTATTTTAATATGCAAAAAACAGTTCGTAAAAACGGAATCATTCCGTTTTTACGAACTGCTAGATATTATATTTCTTTAATTTATCATAAAAACTTGTTTTTTTAATATTTAAAGCTTCCATGGCCTTTCTTTTATCACCCTTATAAACCTTTAAAGTTTCCATTATAATATGCTTTTCTACTTCATTCATATGGTCCTTTAAAGTCTTTACAACAAACTCTTTCTCGTTATTATTTTTATCATTTCTTAGAAATAGATTATGTTCATGTATTATACTTCCCTCTGTTACATTAACAGCCCTTTCCAACACATTTTCAAGTTCCCTTATATTACCTGGCCAATCATACTCAGCTAGATCATACATGGCTTTAGAAGATACCTTTTTAACATTAAAATTTAATCTATCACATATATTCGGTAACATTTTTCTAACTAACTCATATATATCATCTTTTCTCTCTCTAAGAGGAGGAATATATATGGGAAACACATTTATTCTATAATATAGATCCTCCCTAAAGGTCCCCTTTTTTATTTCATCTTCTAAATCTTTATTCGTAGCACATATTATACGAGCCTTGATTTCTAATTCAGCAGCTCCACCAACCCTATAAAAGGTCCTTTCCTGTAGGGCCTTTAATAGTTTAGATTGCATAACCTTTGGCATTTCACCTATTTCATCTAAAAATATAGTTCCATCTTCAGCAAGCTGAAAATATCCCTTTTTCCCTTCCCTCTTAGCTCCAGTAAAGGCTCCTGCCTCATATCCAAAGAGTTCACTTTCTAGTAACTTCTCTGGAATAGAAGCACAGTTAACATGGATAAAGGGATTATTTTTTCTATTTCCATTTTTATGAATCAGTTTTGCCACCAAACTCTTTCCCGTTCCACTTTCTCCTAGTAAAAGAACTGTGGAATTAGTTTGTGAGCCCTTATGGACTAATTTCTTTACATCCTTCATTCCCTTACTATCGCCAATAATATCTGAAAAACTATCATCTATATCCTTTGTCTTATATAATACCTTTTCCATTCGTTCCAGATTGTCTATGGCTTCATCTCTTTCCTTCATTATCTTTTTAATAAGAGATGTATCCTCAACCTTAAGGGCTGCCCCTAATCGTTTATTCTCATAGTCTATTGGATATATGCTACATCTAGTAGGAATTCCGTTTATCTCAATAGATTTATTTTTATAGCTTATTTTTTCTCCTTGAGCTGCTTTATAGAATTTATCTATCAATGGAGATTCATGTACATCATAAATATTTTTACCTACCACAGAAAAGGATTCTTGGCTCTTTCCTTTCCCTAGAAATTTTTTTCCATTTAAAAGAGCCTTTATACTTTCTCCCTTTGCCGTATAACCTCTACTTTGGCAGAACTTTACTTTGCGGCTTTTAGGATCTATGACTACCATATGGCCTATGGCGTAGATATAAGATAGTTTAAATTCTATCTTATCCACCATTATATTTACATACTTATCTAAAAAATCAATCTCACACTCTATATCTAAGCCATGAAATTTTTCTATCAAGTTTAATACTTCTAAATTTTCCGCATTTTTTTCATAAACATATAGAGAGTCACTTTCTTCATATTTTCCAACACCTATAAAAGCACTTCCATTAGTTATTTTTTTATCTTTAATACCTATCTTTTCTAAATCTTTTTTCGATAAATAGCCATCATCTTTTCCAAGAGAATTATCTGCAATTATTACTATATCTCCCTTTTCTATTCTTCCAGAATCATGACTAATGCCATAGTTATTAAGTATTCCAAATATGCTTTTAGCTTTGTCATTATAAAGTTCTATTGATCCTGTAGAATCTATAAATATAAATCCCTCAGATATAACATCTGCAAATTGTCTAATAAAATCTCTATTTAACATATGTATTCCTCGCTTACTTTAATAGGCTTCGTACTTCCCCTATCATGTATAAAGAACCTGCAAATAAAATTATATCTTCCTTATCACTTATCTCTATTACCTTATTAGCCGCATCTTTTATCTCTTTTTCAATATATATATGACTACAATATTTCTTTACTATTTCACTTAAATCTTCAGCCTTCATCTTTCTTGGATTATTAGGCTCTGTTAAAACTATCTTAGAAGCAAGTGGAGCAATTTCAGAAACCATAGGCTCCACATCTTTATCTCCTAGTATTCCTAATCCTAGTATTATATTTTTATCTTTAAAATTATTCTTTATTAAATTGCTAAGACTTTTTATTCCATGATAGTTATGAGCTCCGTCTATAATTATAGTTGGATCATTTCTCAATATTTCAATTCTACCTGGCCAAACAGATTTTTTAAGTCCTTCGTATATATGCTTTTTATCTATATTAACTTCATAATCCTTACTAAGTATTTCTAACACCTTTATAGCCACTGCTGCATTATTACATTGGTGTGCTCCTAACATTTTTATATTTACATCTTCATACTCTAAGAAATCAAAAGTTTGTCCATATTCATTGGTTTCTTTAATATTCACTTTATCTATATCTACTTCATATAACTTTGAATTTTTCTCTGTGCAAATATCTTTTATAACTTGGATAGCACCTGCTTCTTGAGGATAGCAAACAACTGGACATTCTGCCTTTATAATTCCAGCCTTTTCAAAGGCAATTTTTTCTATAGTATTTCCTAGGAAATTAGTATGATCTAGAGCTATTGGAGTTATAACAGACACAAGTGGTTGTTTCACCACATTAGTAGAATCAAGCCTACCTCCCATACCTACTTCAAGGACTACAAAATCAGCCTCTTCTTCTTTGAAATACTGAAAACCTATAGCCGTCACTACTTCAAATTCAGTAGGATGACTTTCTCCCGCTTCTAACATTTTATCTACACACTCTTTAACCTTACTAGTAACTTGTCCAAGCCTATCCTTTGGAATATTCTCTCCATTAATTCTTATTCTCTCTTCAAATTCTTCTAAATAAGGGGATGTAAATAACCCCACCTTATAGCCACTCTCTTTTAAAACTGTAGCTATGTAATTAGATGTAGAACCTTTTCCATTAGTTCCTGCCACATGAATTACCTTTAATTTTTCATGAGGATTTCCCATTAAACCTAATAAATAATTTATATTATCAAGACCTAACTTACTTCCAAACTTGTACGTTGAATGTATATACTCTAATGCTTCACTATGCTTCATAAAAAAATCCTCCTCAACTTATATAAAGGACGGTTATACAACCGCTCATATTTATCTTTTTCGAATTTTGTAGAATATTCTTTTTCTTCTATAATAATACCATAAAATGGACTATCTAAAGTCATAAAATCTTCTTTTTAGAACTTTCCCTACATATATTTCTATTTTTTTTACCTAAGCCTCACCGCTCCATCATCCATAATATAGGCAGGTTCCATAACTGAATTTAGCGTAGCAATACTCTACTTTATAGTAAATACGCCTTTTCATTTATTATCTTTAAATTTGCTAATTTTAAAACATTTTCTTACACATAAAATAATCATCACTAATTTTAAATAAAGACAGAGCTAATGATATTTAAATACCATTAGCTCTGTCTTTATTTGTTCCATGTTTTTATTTTATCTAAAATCAACATTCTAACACTTTTAGGGTCTATCATATCCCTAAAGTCATTGGTTATCTCTTCTCTCATTAAAAGTCGTGATGATTCTTTAACAGAATCTCTTGATTCCCAATGTTGTATCATAATCCACTGTCTGTCTTTTCCCTTTACTAGCTCCGTATCAATAAATCCTTTTTGCTTCTTATGAAACCCCTCTTCTAAGGAATTTACAATTTCAATAAACTCCTCATCACTTATACCAGGCATAATATTAAACTCTACAATCTCCGTTATAGTTCCTTTGTTCATTTTCTCTACCTCCATAAAAATAAATTTAATTACAATTTAATTTTGCACTAAATCTATTTTTATCAATAGTAAAAAACCGACACCTTAACTATATTCTAATATTTCCTTAACTGATTTTTTCTCTTTTATAAAATTAGATGGTGATGTTCCTGTATAAGATTTAAATTCCTTTACAAAGTGGGTTTGGTCATAATATCTACCTTCATAAGCTAATGAAGTTAAATCCTCATAATCCTGTTCTAACAGCATCTTTAAAATATATTGAAATCTACTAATTTTGTGATATTCCTTAGGGCTTACACCTACATGCTTATTAAACAATCTCTCTAATCTTCTTTCATTTACTCCATATAAGTTACAAAACTCTTTTATATTTAATTTATCCATTGATCTATTAAATTCATTTAATATACTATTTTTCTCTTTTCCTAATAATAAATTAAAATCTAATATATTTATTAATTCTTCTTCTAACACACTAAGCCTGTCACTTAAAGTTTTTTTATTATACAATTTTTCTTTTAATCTATTAGTAAATTCTTTTATAACTAGGTCAATATCAATAATCTTATTCTTAAATTCATTTATAGGCACTTTTAAAAATGGATATATACCTTGAGGAAAAAATGATATACCTATAACCTCTCCCTTTCCTCTCTGAACTATAGTGTAGTGTTTTTTCCTTAGTCCACTAAAATGACTATTATTACATATGATTTCTTTACCATTAAGATCTATATATTTAATAGAAGATGACAGATTTAAAATCATATCTATATTATTTACAGGTAGTAGTTTATGACTTATGTTTATAAGTCCATGACTATCCATAACCCAAAAGTATTTAATTAAACTTTTTAAAACATGATTTTTAACTGGATATTTCTCTAGATTCACAAGAGCCATATTACCACCTCCTAAAGATTCATTACATATACTTATCTAAATCATATCATCTTTCATTTGATTTACAATAAGAAAAGCCATCTCAAATTAGAAATTATCTTCTATTTGAGATGGCTTCTTTATATTTACTTAATTTTCTTCTTCATGCTTTCTAATCTATCTAAAACTTTTTCCATCATAGACTCATACTTTTCTTTCTTAGCCTTTTCTTCTTCTACTACGTGAGCTGGTGCCTTTCCTACGAACTTTTCGTTAGATAACTTTCCATTAACTCTCTTAAGTTCACCCTCTAATTTCTTCTTTTCACTTTCTAATCTTTCAATTTCCTTTTCAAAATCTACTAAATCAGCAAGAGGTAAGAAGATTTCAGCACCTTCTATAACTGCACTCATAGCATCTTCAGGAATATCTTTCTTTTCCTTTAACACTACCACATCAGAAGCACTAGCTAAAGTCATAAAATATTCACGTCCTGCATCAATTGCATCATATGCCTTATCAGCAACTACAATTACTCTAGCCTTTCTAGATGGCACTACATTCATTTCAGCGCGTACATTTCTAATACTTCTTATGGCATTCATTACTGTATCCATCATTTTTTCTTCTTCTGTAAATTCATATCCTTCTTCATATGTTGGCCACTCAGCTACTATTACACTACCTGTTGTCGCAGGCATTACTTGCCAAATTTCTTCAGTGATAAATGGCATGAATGGGTGAAGAAGCTTTAATATATTCTTTAGGACTGTAACTAGAGTACATAATGCTGCATCTTTGCTAGGTCTATCTTCTCCATATAATCTAGGCTTAACTAATTCAATATACCAGTCACAGTATTCACTCCAAATAAAGTCATATACCTTTTGTACTGCCATACCTAATTCAAATTTCTCTAGATTGTCTGTAACTTCCTTAACTACAGTATTCATTCTAGATAAAATCCACTTATCTGCTAAGTTTAGGTTTTCTTTAACTTCTTCCTTATTAAACTCGTCCTTGTCTAAGTTCATTAATACGAATCTAGTTGCATTCCATAATTTATTAGCAAAGTTTCTATTAGCTTCTACTCTTTCCATATAGAAACGCATATCATTTCCTGGGCTGTTTCCAGTAGTTAAAGTCATTCTTAATGCATCTGCACCATATTGTTCAATGATTTCTAGTGGGTCAATTCCATTTCCTAATGACTTACTCATCTTTCTACCTTGAGAGTCACGAACAAGTCCATGTACAAATACATGCTTAAATGGCACATCTCCCATTTGCTTAAGTCCAGAGAACATCATTCTAACTACCCAGAAGAATATTATGTCATATCCAGTTACTAATACATTAGTTGGATAGAAATATTCAAGTTCCTTAGTGTTTTCTGGCCATCCTAGAGTAGAGAAAGGCCATAAGGCAGAACTGAACCAAGTATCTAATACGTCCTCATCTTGTTTTAAATCATTGCATCCACACTTACAAGCTTCTGGCTTTTCCTTAGATACAACAACTTCGTTACAATCAGCACAATAGTATGCAGGAATTCTGTGTCCCCACCATAATTGTCTTGAAATACACCAGTCTCTTATGTTTTCTAACCAGTGATAATAAGTCTTATCAAATCTCTCAGGAACAAACTCTGTATCTCCCTTTTTAACTGCTTCTATAGCAGGCTTAGCTAGTTCTTCCATCTTAACGAACCATTGATCTGATAATCTTGGCTCTACTACTGTAGAACATCTATAACATACACCTACATTGTGATCATGTTCTTTTATCTTAACAAGTAAACCCATTTCATCTAAGTCTTTAATGATCTCACGTCTACACTCATATCTGTCCATACCTTCGTATTTTCCAGCTTTTTCGTTCATCTTAGCTTCGTCAGTCATAACTGTGATTTGCTCTAAATTATGTCTAAGTCCAACTTCAAAGTCATTAGGGTCATGGGCAGGAGTAATCTTAACGCATCCCGTTCCAAAATCCTTATCTACATAATCATCTGCAATAACAGGAATTTCTCTATTCACTATTGGTAAAATTAAAGTCTTTCCTACTAAGTGAGCATATCTTTCATCCTCTGGATCTACTGCCACAGCCGTATCTCCAAGCATAGTTTCTGGTCTAGTTGTAGCGATTTCTACAAACTCATCCGAATCCTTTACTGGATATTTAATGTGCCAAAAACTTCCTGCTTTTTCCTCATGCTCAACTTCTGCATCAGAAAGAGAAGTCTTACAATCTGGACACCAGTTTATAAGTCTATTTCCTCTATAGATATAACCTTCTTCATAAAGCTTTATAAATACTTCTGTAACGGCCTTATTACATCCCTCATCCATAGTGAAACGCTCTTTAGACCAGTCACAAGAGTTACCTAATTTTTTCATTTGCTTTACTATTCTAGTTCCAAATTCTTCTTTCCAATCCCATGCTCTTCTTAAGAATTCATCTCTTCCTAGTTCTTCTTTAGTTTTACCTTCTTCTTTTAAAACCTTTTCTACAACCTTAACCTCTGTAGCAATAGATGCATGGTCAGTTCCTGGTAACCACAAAGCTTCAAAACCTTGCATTCTCTTAAAACGAATTAAGATATCTTGTAGTGTGTGGTCAAGGGCATGACCCATGTGAAGTTGTCCCGTAATATTAGGTGGAGGCAATACTATAGTAAAAGGTTCCTTTTCATCGTTTGCTTCTGCCTTAAAATAATCATTTTCCATCCAAAAATCGTATATTCTTTGCTCAAAGTCTTGAGGACTATACGTTTTTTCTAAGTTCTTTCTTTCCATGCTTCTTCCTCCTTAATTTTATCTAAAATATTCTTATAAACTCCAAGCTAGCTGGATATTCATTTCTAGTAATAGTAAGAAAACTTAAAATACATATAATGAATCCTAAAATCTTTACCATATGTATTTTTTCCTGGCCAAAGAAATTTATAACAAACTTAGGTGTATATCCTAAAAGTGCTCCTAGGATAAAAGTTATAATTCCAAAATAAAACATCTTTACCTCCAATAAAAAAAACCTTCATCCTCATAATAAGGACGAAGGGTATTATTCGCGGTACCACCTTAATTTCAGCTCAATTTCAAGCTAACACTTAAATATCTTTAACGGAATCACCCGGTTAAGCCTACATATATATTTCTCAGCCTAACTACTCAAAAGCTACCTTCAGTAAAACTTGCCTTAGGAAATCTTTCAGCCTATGAATTTCCATCTCTAAAAGGATTTTTTACCTACTCCTCTTTTTCAACGTATTTAACAAAGCATTTTCAATTAATTATATCTTATTTTATTTAAAAGTCAACATTTTAACTCTCAAATCATTAATATTTTTCCAATTCTTATCATATTATGAATATAGTAATATTCTTATTTATGAGGGGTTTTATATGAAAATAAAATTATTTAAATATTTTTCTTTATCATTAATAGGATTAACCTGTTGTCTATTTGGTAGCATACTACTTGATAAAAGCCATAACCTATGGTCTGTTGCCGTATCATCTACAACTTATCATTTATTATTACTTCAACGCCTAGCTAACCATACTATCGTTGGTATATTATTAGCATTTATAGGCTTTATAACTTTATTTTATTGTATTTTTATGATTGCAAAAGAGTTACAAAATCATTGGTCATATATCAATAGTCATATTAGATATTTTGTTATAGTATGGATATTCTTATTAGTATTTACAGTTTTATCTAATACCATACTTCTACACCAAATATTAGGATATATATTCATGTTCTCCATAACTACATTTTCCATCTATTTAATAGTAGGATATTTTAATAGTTAGAATATATTAAGTAATCATCATTATAAGCTTTACTAATTCTAACTATTAAAAATAAAAGACCATATTTTCTTGAATCTTAAACCAGTCATAAATAGAGCTAATTTTTAGCTCTATTTATTGTATTTCCTTATATGTGATCAGTTTTAAATTCTTTATTTAACTCCATATATTCATTAAAGAGCTAATGATCATAATCATTAGCCCTAGTGTATTATCTATTTGAATTCATCATCTTTTTTTAACTAAATATCTTTAAACCCTGATTTTTTAATTATTACTACTAAAAGAAATATAGAAATTAGAATAATTATTGTATTTAATATGGGTTTATAGTTTATATCTTTATCTTCCTTTTGAATATTTTTTACGTCTCTTTTTTCCAAATAAGATAAGCTACAAATTTCTTGTTTCTCTTTTTCTATATAACTTTTATAGGTTTCTATATCATAATCTGGCCTTTTCCCACCTTTATTGTGAAACATGACTTTATAATCATTACTACCATCATCTTTAAATACTACTTTATCTATATAGTAACTTACCTCTATTTCCTTTATGTTTATAGGTTTATTATCTTTATTGTCTATAAGTATTTTAATTTCATCTGAGGAAAGAAACGAGTTTGAAAACTCATTTAATCTTATTTTATTTTCCTCAGCTTTAAAATTTTCAAGTTTTATTTGATATATTTCTCCAGTATTAAACAGATTATAGGCTTCTTCATTATGATTTTTATAATAAAGAGAATAATTTCTTTTAAAATTATCATCACTAATAATCTTTATATCTTTTATCATAAGATGATCTTCGTTATTTAAAAGTATGATCGTGTCTTTCCCCTTATTTTCAATACTATAGTTCGCCTTTTTTGTTCTTTCATAATCCTTATATGCTACTTCTCTTTTATTAAATAGGAGTTTAGAATTTTTTATAAAAGTCTTTTCTACATCATTTATAAGTACAATTCTATAATAAGTAAACTTATAAACATCATCTAATGATACATTCAATTTTTCCGCTTCATTTGTTCTATATATGTTATCCCTTTTTATGAAATCCCATTTTTCATTGTCATAACTTCCATAGATCTTTATATCTTTCAAAAAATAATCTTTTTCAATTTCAAATTCCAACTTATTTCCTAGCACGTCCACATTATCTTCTTTTGATACAATTTGAAAATCTACATATTGATCATTTTTCTTCATATAAGATAGTATTTCTTTTAAATCATATTCAACATTTACTTCTCTTTCACTCATCAAATATTTATTAAAAATATAATAGGGTATAAACTCATCTTTATCATTTATAATCCTAATATCTGATAAATCCCTTTTAGCATATCTATAAACTTCCTCATCTAAAAAAAATGATTTGTATTCATCACTAGTATTGTGATTAATTTTTTTAAAATACATCCACCCATCTAGACTCTCTTGTGCAAAACCTATTACGTTCATAGAAAAAATTAATATAAGTATTAGTCCTGCTGATATTTTTTTCATTCTTCCCTGAGCCCTCCCATACTATTTTTTAGCTTATGATATATATAGGATATTCCAATCAATACTAATCCAAAACAAAAGTATGCAACAATTTTTCCTGTTGTATTTAAAAATGCAAGATCAAATATAAACAATTTTGCCGTTGAAAAAATGGATAATCCTAATCCAAACCTTCTTAAAATGACAAATTTTTTCTTAAATCCGTAGATTACATACACAAATGACATGACTAAGAAGAAAATGCTTATTATAAGGTTTATGTTCTTTAAATTAAATTGATTAGTAAGAACTATCATAGTTGCACCTAGAATGTATATGGCCACAGACATTGGATAAATCTCTACACTCATTCCCCTTTTCTTAATAAATCTCCATGTTAAATCTTTTATACTGAAAAGTACAAATGTATTATAAAGTATAAGAATTATTATTCCTAAGACTCTATGATTAGAATTTCCTACTCCATATCCGACTTTATAAAAGTTCATGGTAAAGCCTAGTAAATCTACAAACACATAAAGACCTATAGATATTTTACTAACTACTTCATCCTGTATAACTTTTATCCTAGATATGAGATAAGCAAATAAACCTGTAACTAAGGCTATACTTATTAAAAAATAGAAATTCTCATATGATTGAATATACTCATCATAGATTATCCATGTAATTCTCATAAAATATATCCATGTATTCATAATGGTAAAGTATTTATAATAGGTCAGTAACTTACCTTTCCTAGTATATTTAAATAGTTCACTCTTATTTAGTTTTCCAACATATAAAGAAAGGACATATATAAGACCTAAACTTATTAGAGTATACCTTAAGGTTAAATACTTAATATTCCACATCTGTAGGAAGTCTACCATTATAAATCCTAAGACGCATAAACCAAGTATAATCCATCCACCTAATTCCATTTTTTCAGTATCACTTTTATTCCCATAATATTTATTAGCATAATAAATCATTAAAATTCCTTCTATTAACCATCCTAAGGATGCCCACTCAACGCCAAATTGAAAAGGTATCATTAAAATACTAAAGGTCATTGCAGTTATATAAAACAGTCCCTCAATGGATTTCTCCTGTGAAACACTTTTATGGATAAATTGGCCTAAGGCTAAATATATTAATGCATATATTAATGCCAGTAGCCCTTTATATGAATAATATCCTCCTATTTCAAATAATCCATATACAACTAAACAGTTAATCACAGTATTTAATCCTAATAAGGCCACATCTACTTTTTTTAGTTTTATTTTCTCTCTGATAGGATACACAAGGGTTATTGCCAAATACATTATAAAGGTCACTACTCCGTAACATATACTAATAATTTTGTTTGGAGATTTAAATGCTAAATATACAAGGCAAGGAATATTTAGTGCAAAGCTTAGATAGTTTATATAAATCCATCTTCTTTCTAACGAAAGGCCTAAGACTAATAAATTCAAAATAAACAAATATCCCATAACTATCTAAACAGCAACACCTGATATTCCTTGGGTAAATACATAACTAAAAAATGGCAAATATCCCCCTATAAGTGATATTCCACATATGGTTCTAGAGGTATACCTTTTAGATAGCACTAGGGAAACCATAGTTATAAGAATGGATAAAAATATACTTATTGACATGGTTAGTATATTTAAAATAAAGTAACTACTAAATACAGAAAGATATAATACACCAATTCCTCCACCACTTAACCCTAGGGCAAATAAATTCTTATCTTTTTTATTAAACCATTCTCCCACTCCCAATAGTAACGCTCCTAATAAAAAGCCTGAAATCCCCTTCATATATTCATTAAACCAGGTTGAGTATGTGTATTTCATTGCAGTAGAAACACCTAAAAGTACCAAAATAACACCTGCTTTATTTATCCAATTAAGTCCTATCTTAACTTCTATGTCATTGTATTTTTTCTTTTTCTTTAGAACCTCATTGCTAACTCCTTCGTTTTTAAGTTCATCATATTCTCTTTTAATTTCTTCAAGAATACTGTCCCTTTCTTTCTCAATCTTTTCCTTTCTTATTGCAATTTTCTTCTCAAGTTCTATTTTAATTTTATCAATTTGAGAAAAAATTTCTTCCTTTTCGTCTCCTAGCTCCCTTTTAGCAATATTTTTAAGTTTATCAAGTTTGCCTTTAACAGATCTTTCTAATGCCCTTAATTTATTTATATTTTTATTGGTTTCATCTTTAAAATAAATCTCCATCTTCCTTTTAGATCCATTCAAAATACCTATTTTTTCATTAATCATTTGTTCTTTTAATGAAGCATTTAGACTCATATTCTCTCCTATTAATTGAGCCTGCCTTTTTTTTAGTTCATTCAAAGATTTTTTATAATTATCAATTTCTTTTTTTAGTTCAATATTTTCATTTATTCCATGGTCTACATTTAATTTTTCTACAAGATCTTCATATTCCTTTAATATGTTTTTTTGGTTAATTAAAAGACTATCAATCTTATTTTTAATTTCCACAATACCCACTCCCAATACTGTGAGGTCTTTCATACCTATAAATTCTTTAGCAGAAATATGGGTGTAAGCCTCATCTTTCTTTTTCCCTGCTAAATTTCATAATTTAATATTATAACAATATGGTAAAATTTACAAATTGTATATTATATACTTAAAAAGAGCTAATGGTAATAAAACCATTAGCTCCAGGTAAGATTATCTATTTCTATTTAAAAAATTAAATTTCACTATTCTTAAAAATGTCACCTGCAATAGCTAAAGCACTACAAGCTTTAGGAAATCCTGCATAGGCTGCACACTGTAGAATAATTTCTAATATTTCTTCGCGTGTGAGACCAACCTTCAGAGCTGCCTTCATATGAAAATTTAACTGTTCAAATGCACCTTGGGTTATAAGAGTAGTTAGAGTTACAACTTCTCTCATTTTCAAGTCTAAATTTGGTCTTGAATATATCTGTCCATATCCAAAGGCAACAATTTTATCCTCAAAGTCAGGAAATATACTTTTTACATGTTCTATTCCTTCCATTCCCTCATTATCTGTCATTTCTTTTAAGATCTTAATTCCTTTTTCATAATCGCTGTTCATATTCCTATCCCCTTTTCATTGTTGGTGGCATCTCCTCTGGATCAACCATAACTTCTATAATAATTGTTTCATTATGTAAGTTTGAAACTTCTAGAGCCTCTTTCAATTCAAATTCATTACAACACTTGAAGGATCTTATTCCCATAGATTCTCCAAACTTTTTACCATCTAATGGTATATTATATGTGCTTCCTATAGCCTTTCCCATAATACACTTCATACCTTTGTCTACCATATCTAATTTTCCGTTATTAAATATAATAAAAGTAACAGGAATATTATAATTTGCTGCTGTAGACATTTCAGTCCCATGCATGAAGGTACACCCATCACCAGTTAAGCAAATAATTCTAGATTTATCTTCTGCTAACTGTGCTCCTATGGAGTAACCTATAGCATGTCCCATTGCTCCAAATACATCATCAAAAAAGAATGTACCAGGTTTTCTTATGTTAAAATATTTTATTGCATAAAATGTATGACTTCCATCATCACCAAAAATAATCGAATCATCTGGTAGCTCTTGTCTTATGGTTTCTATCGCTTTGATGGCTGAAATATAAAAATCACTTTTATTCTCCATAATCTCATACTCTTCATTTAACAGATAAAATTCATTTTCTGGTTTGTTAGAAACTTTATCCAACAATGCTTGAAGATTTACTTTAATATCACCAATTATGGGTAATGTTGGAACCCTTAGTGATTTTCCTATAAAAGTGGGATCATAATCTAAATGAACAACTTCTCTAGGATAGTTCTCAGGACATATACCTACTAGTGACATGTTTGATAATTTACTTCCAATAACAATCAGCAAATCTATATCTTCTTTAATATATTCACTTGATTTTTCTGTACCACCTAGGCCTAATGCACCAAGGCATAATGGATGATTTTCTATAAATGTGCCTTTTCCCCCTGGTGTAGTCATAACTGGTATATTCCATAGTTCTGCTAGTTTTCTGACTTCTTCATAAGCTAAGCTTGAATGGACACCTTTACCAGCTAAAATTACAGGTCTCTTAGCATTATGAAGCTTGTTAATAAATTCATCTAATTCAGAAGAAATCACGCCACACATGTTAACAGGTAAATCAAGCTCAAATTCTTCTATTTGTTCATTTAACACATCATATGGTAAAGATAGATGAACTGGCCCTTTAACTCCAGAATGAGCTCTTTCCAGTGCATGTTTTAAATACAATTGGAATTGGTCAGCCCTTTCAACTCTAGCACTAAACTTTGTAACTGGCTCAAACATTTTAACCAAATCAGTACCAAACACTGTAGAATCCTGTCCCAAAGCCTTTCCTATACTTTTTATAGGTTGTTGACCAGTAATAAATAACACCGGTAAATGAGAAGCCTTGGCTTGACCTGCTGCGGTTAATAAATTTGTCCCACCGGGACCTGCTGTTCCAATGGCTACACCTAATCTTCTGTTCATCATTGCATACCCTGCTGCGGCATAACCACTTCCACCCTCATGTCTAGTTAACATGTAATTCATATTCTGTTCATCTAATTCCAAAAACAATGGAACAAGAGGGCTTCCAGGTATACCAAAAACATGATTAATTTCCCATTTCTTAAAATGTGATACTAAAATTGATGCTACGCTTTTCAATTTTATCTTCCTCCCCCTGATATTTATTTAATTTTTATTTAATTTTTTTCTTAAATTCCCTTTGTAAATTATAAAATTCCCTTTGAAAATCTTCTGCACATATTGGTCTACTAAAAAAGTAACCTTGTACAAAATTACAATTACCCTGTTGTAAAAACTTTAATTGATCCTTATCTTCAACCCCTTCGGCTATAACCTCTAAACCTAAGTTGTGAGCCATAGAGATAATAGTACCAACTATATTTGCATCACTTTCATCATTCATAATATCCCAGACAAAAGATTTATCTATTTTTAGATAGTTAATAGAGAATTTTTTCAAATAGCTCAATGAGCTATACCCAGTTCCAAAATCATCAATACTAACTCTAACCCCTAAGTTCCTTAATTCCTTTAGTATTTTTATTGCATAATCCACCTCCATGGCCATGCTTTCAGTAATCTCTAATTCCAAATATTTAGGATCAATTTCAGTTTTGGATAAGATATCCTTAATAACTTCCGTTAAGTCACTTTTTAGAAATTGTTGGACTGATAGATTTACGCTTACTTTTATTAAAGGTAAATTACTATTTTGCCATTTTTTCACCTGTGAACAAGCTTCCCTTAGTACCCATTCACCTATCTTAGAAATTAACCCAGTCTCCTCTGCAATAGGAATAAATTTATCAGGATAAATCATTCCTTTTTCCCTATGCATCCACCTAATTAGTGCTTCAACACCTATTATATTACCGTTTTTTATGTCCACTTGGGGTTGATAGTAAAGCATGAATTCATCATTTTCTAATGCTTTTTCAATATCCATCTTTAAAGTTAATTTATCTTTATAGGATTCTTTTAATATGGGGTCATAAATAACATAACCATTTCTTCCATTAGACTTTGCTTTATACATGGCATTATCAGCATAAATTAAGCAGTTTTCAAAATCTGTTGGGTTTTCATTATATAAATAAATTCCCAAACTCGATGTTATATTCAGGTGATAATTATCAATTATAATTGTTTTATTAAATGCATTTATAATTTTTTCTGCAAGTTCAGCTGCTTGTTGCCTAGTTTCAATATTGAAACATAATAATATAAATTCATCTCCACCTACACGAAAAACATAGTCATCCTCGTTTAGGCATTCTTTTAATATAATCGCAGCCTCTTTTATGAGTAAATCACCCTTCGAGTGACCAAATGTATCATTAATCATTTTTAATTTATCTAGATCTAAATATATAAGTGCCATGTGGGCTGATTGACTAGTATAGTTATTGATATATTTATTTAGTATCTCTTTAGAATATCTTCTATTTGGTAATCCTGTTAACTCATCATGATATGCCAAATAATTATATTTTTCTTCAGCCAAATATCTTTCTGTAATGTCTCTAAATTGTCCAAAAGCACCTATCATGTTTAAATTTTCATCATGAATAGGTTGGATATCCACGAGGCAAACATATTCTTCCTTATTATTATTTTTTAATCTTATCTCAACATCTTCATAACTTTTTTCATTACATAAAACATCTTTAAAAAAGTGACCTGTTATTGGAGAGTCATAAATAACACTTCCTATAATCTCCTCTTTTTTAAATCCAGATATTTTTTCTGCAACTTCATTGAAATCTACTACTTTTCCGTTTATATCTGTAACAATAATTGCATTTCTAGTTTTACTTAACATTATTTGATTCATTACATTAAGCTTATGGTTTTGTTTCCTAAGTAATAATTCACGTTCTATTGCATCAACTACTGTAGTTAATGTCATTAAGAAAAATGGATTGTGAAGTATTTGGGCAGTCATTATACATATACTTCCCAATAGATTATTATCATCCGTATAATGAAATGGTACTCCATAGCAAGCACTGTTATGTAAAAATTCATGAAAATGGTTCTTTCCTATTAACTGTACAGGGTGATTTTGTTTTAGGGTTAAACTAACTACATTTGTACCCATGTGATCTTGGTTAAATTGAATACCGGTCTTAATTCCTGCTTGAGCCATAGTAGATTTTATTGTTTCATCTCCAAGCATATCTAATAAATATCCATTTTCATCTGAAATAACTATTAATATGGGAGTCCCCTCTAATGATTTCATTATTTTCTTACTAAAAAATCTTACAACCTCTAATATTTCTTTATAAGCTTCTTTCTTTTCTGCCAAAGTTAACTCTGACATAATATTTTTAGGCACCCTAAGTTCATCGGGTTTCATACCTAATTCAATACATCTTTTTTTTGATTCTATAATATAACCTGCTTCTTTTTCATGATCTAATTGCTTCATAAGCTACATTCCTCCTGGAATATTAAAAAAATACATGTTTGTTAGAAACTTACATTAACCTAGTGTCTTTTACCTATTAGTTTATTTCTCTCTATTTTTGTCAGTTTTTGTATTACTCTTAATAACTAAAATTCTAACACATCTTTCATTAGCATACAATAATACTGTTTTCTTATCTCAAAGTTCAAGGAATCGTTTATCCAAGCGCATATATTAAGTTATATTTATAATTTTCTTTGAAATTCAAAACAAATTTTGTTATATAAACAAAAAACTAGAGTTAGTATTAACTCTAGCTCACGTATCTAATTTATATTTTCTTCCATATCCCTTACAAATGGCAAAACTATAAAGCCATCCTCATGATTACCATATACTCTGTTCTCTGTCTTTCCAGTAATAATGCTATATGAAGAATAGGCACATAAAAAAGCATCTATTTTGTCTTCAATATGTTTAAATTCTTTTTTGTTTAATTCACGTATATTAATATTAAAATGTTTCACTAGAGAACTAACCTTATTCTCTTCATTCTCAAGCTTTTTAAAACAATCTATTATTCTTTCCATTTCTAACTTTGTTTCTTCAAATGGAATCTTCCTATTTATTTTATACTTAATGGGGCATATTTCTGGAAATGCCGATAAACAGATACCACTTGGAAAAGTCTCTATTATTCCAAACATTTCTTTTTCAATTTCATAAGTAATTTTAAACCTATCATTTCTATCTATTATTTTATTGGCTAAAACTTCACCTCGTATACTTCCATAGTTCCTAATTAAGTATCCCCTACTTGCAACAAATAAAGAAATTCTCCGTCCATGAATTCTTTCTCTCATAAGCAACCGTTCAGCATCCCTAGAACCAGTCATATTCTTTACTACAATAGGAGCATCAATAGAAACAATAGCACCTTCTTTTGAAAACCTATCTACAATATGCACAATCTCATCATCAGTATACACCTTTGATTCTAAGTGTAATACCTCTCCATTATTATCTAAAACACATATACCTGTCTCATTTTTATATGTCCAAGCTAGATCAATTCCTATATGATTCATTTAGTTTCTTCCCTTCAGTTAAAATACGTATATATATATCCATTAGGAGAATACATCCACATAATTAATATGTATAATTTATCTCCCCTTTCATTCGTTATAATTCATGCTAACTAAAAAAAGATTAATAGTATTGCTAGGTGTACTTAGATTATACATTATTTTTCAAACAGTATAACACTCATCTAACCTTGTCTCATATAATATACCAAAACAAAGATTGCTACTCGTGATTTTTATAAATAATTTTAAAAATCAAAAGTGTATTTAAAATATGTTCATAAAAAATTTATATTACTTTTATGCAACTTAACAATATATGAGAGGTGTATTAAATGAAAGAGAAAATAAAATTAACGGGTACAGTAATTTATCCAAATGATCCTGCATATAAACAAGCACGCATGAATTGGAATCCGTTCACCAATGCATTCCCCATCGTTTTTGTTTTTGCACATGAAGAAAAAGATGTGTCAAATGCCATTAAGTGGGCACGTAAAAATAATGTCCCTATAAGGATGCGTAGCGGAAGACATGCATTAGCAAAAGATTTTTCACAAGTAAATGGCGGAATAGTTATAGATGTTAGTTCAATGAGAAATGTTACGTTAGATAAAGCAAATGGAACCGCTAAGGTTGAAACTGGAATACGTGTAGGCCCCCTTGTAAAAATGCTTGCTCAGGAAGGTGTTTTAGCTCCCTTTGGAGATAGTTCCAGCGTTGGTATAGGTGGAATCAGTACAGGTGGAGGAATTTCAGTTGTTCAACGTACAACTGGACTAATCTCAGATAATATTTTAGCTGCTACTATAGTGGATGCAAATGGGGATGTTCTCTACGTGGATGAAAATAACCACCCAGATCTCCTGTGGGCTATTCGCGGAGGGGGAGGAGGAAATTTCGGTGTTATAACTTCCTATACATTTAACGTACGCCCCGCACCTTTTCAAGTGGGAATATATGAAATCCTTTGGCCATGGGAACAATTGGAACAAGTTATTGATACATGGCAAAATTGGTCTCCATCTGTTGATACAAGATTAGGTTCCATAATAGAGGCCTATTCGAGAATGAATGGTACACTTCGTTCTCAAGGAATTTTCCTGGGTCCTAAAGCAGAGTTGGAAAAATTGTTAACACCTTTAACTGGTACTGGAACTCCTATAAAGGTATTTATTAAGGAGGTTTCACTACTGGAAGCTATAGAGTTTTGGGCACCGAATCAGCCTCTATTTAGCGATCAGAATACTACGTGGTCATCTACATGGGTAGAGCAACCATTACCAGAAGAAGGACTTCAATCTATTCGAAGTTTTCTAGAAAAGACAACTGGAACCTCTAATTTCTTTTTCCTTAACTCAGGGGGTACTATGAATAGTATACCTTCTGATGAGACAGCCTTCTTTTGGCGCAATACAAAGTATTATATGGAATGGAATTCTAAATGGACTGATGAATCTCAAACTCAAAGGAATATCCAATTAGTTGAACAGACGCGTATAGAACTACAACCCTTTATAATCGGGTCATATGTGAACGTCCCCGATTTAGGTATTAAAAATTACGGTCAAGAGTACTATGGTGATAATTTTGCCCGACTTCGACGAGTCAAAGCAACATACGATCCAGACAATGTTTTTAAGTTTGTACAGAGTATTCCCCCTGCTTCTACCTGCTAATTACAGATGTTAATACTAAAATAGGGCTTCCTTAAGGGTTAGCCCTTTTATTTTGGACAAATTGCAGCGATCAAAAAACACAAGAATAGTTCCTTTCCTTCTTGTGAAGATATCATCCCAATTTCTATAATCAATCTATCTTATTAAACAAATCCCATTCTGTTAATAATCCTAGAAGTTTACCCTGTTTAGTCCCATCTGAAGTTATAAATAATGCTACTAGCTTGTGATTATTTTTATTTCTTTTCTTGAAATATTTTTCTGCATCATATACATTCAAATTTTTGTCAACAAAATCAAATTGTTCTTTTCTATTATAATCTAAGTTTGTAAATTCTATTAACTCATCCATTACTGTATTATTTGATATGAAACCATTCTTTGTGCTCGCTAAATAATATATAAGTACATTTCCATTAAATATTCCCATGACATTTTCATTTTTTATAATAGGAACTCTAGATATAAGTAAGTTTTCCATAGCTTGCATAACATCTATAACTAAACTATTTGGTGATGCCACTAACATTTTGGACCTATGTGTACATATATCGTATACAGTTAAAGGATTCTTAAATCTATTAAATATACTTTTGTATCTTTCTACTACTTCTGGTAATGGAACAGCTATTGGTTCTCCTGCTCCAGAAACCGTATCATGTACTATACAATTTCTTAATCTAGCATATTGTGTTAAAACATCTAAATTTCTAGCTATGATGTCACTTTTCTTAGATAATATATGCAAGGCTTTCGTATGAGATGTGTGACTATCTAATTTTAGTTTCTTTTTTATCTCTCTATCTAAATCATTATATATACGAATGAATTCATCCACTCTGTTCATGCAAATCTCTCCTCTGCAATAAATAAAGTAATTTTATTTAGTAGTTGTTAACCTAATTAATATATATACTACTTATATATTATTATCTAAAATACATACACCTATTTTATTTATATATGTCCAATCTAGATCAATCCATATTAGATTCATTTATTTTCTTTAAGCTAAAGTAGGTATACTTATATATACCCATTTCAATCATATAATCACATATTTAATATGTATAACTTATTTTAAGCCTGATGATTTAATAGCTAGGTACAAATAAAAAGCGCCCCCTGCTAATAATAGATTTATTGCAAGGAAAGTTCCAAACATTACTTTCCACTTACTTTTAACGACTCCCCAAATGGAAAGACCTATAAGTAGTATTACAAAGATCTCAAAGTCTAAATATTTTTCTTTAAATAAGTCGATTACACGATAAGTTCCTATTGTTAGTACTATACCTAGAATGATTTGTAAAATATTATTCTTTATATTACTATTCATAATCCACCTCCTCTTTCATTAATACTTAAGCTACGGTTCACGTAACTAGTATAGTAGTGGTTTCAAAAATAAATGTGCCAAAGGAAACTGCCCCCTGCTATTTAATATTTTTGACTATGCTTCAGTACAGTCACCATGTCTCTACTTGAATATATTAATGAATTACTGTATAGTGAAATTGTAGGACATTTAAACAATCCAGTCCTTATAGGAGTGTTATTTATGGATAACAATAAAAATTGTAAAGTTAAAGAAAAAAATCATGGATTAATTAGTGTTATATTTGTATACACAATTTGGGGTATTCAATCATTATACTGGAGAATATTTCAAGGAATACCACTGATTCAGTTACTGGCCCACAGAATAATCTGGTCAGTAGTATTGCTTATTGCATTAATAATATACACAAGAAAACTAAAGGAATTGATTAATGTATTTATGATAAAACAAAGAATTTATTATATAATTATGTGTTCCATATTAATAGGTTCTAATTGGCTTTTAAACATATACGCCCCATACTCCAATCAAGTAATCGAAGCGAGCTTAGGTCATTATATAACCCCAATTATGGTAATTTGTTTAGGTGTATTCATACTTAAAGAAAATATCAAGTTATATGAAATATTAGGGTTAGTGACAGCTTTAATAGGCGTTGCTATTATTACAATCAGCTTTGGTAGACTCCCATTGATTGCAATTCTATTGGTTTTAACTTTTGCAATATATACTTTCCTTAAGAAAATTATGGATATAGACTCTATTATTGGAATTACTGCCGAAACAATAATTTTATCTCCTTTTGCACTTATATATTTAACTTATATGGAATTTATTGGGGAAGGTGTGCTTTTCAAATCAAGTTTTCAAGATATTTTACTCCTAATTTCTACTGGAATATTTACAGCTATTCCTTTAGTATTGTTTACCTATGGAGTAAAACATGTGAATCTCTCTAAAATTGGATTCATTCAATATTATGCACCCACTTTAAGCTTAATAATTGGCATATTTATATTTAAGGAATCTTTTACTAGAATTCATTTGATTAGTTTTAGTTTTATTTGGGTTGCCGTACTAATTGTTTTGTTGTATCCATTTTTTAAAAAATTAAAAAGAACATTTCAGAAAGAAAAGAATATATGATGCAATTATTAATACAACAGCTAATATAATAGAAATCATACCATAGTAGATGTTATAAATACTATGGACCAATGTAAAACACATGGCAGAAATTAAAATAATTAAATTTACTTATTTTTGTATAATTCAAAACTCCTCCACCATTTCTTTATTTTTAGTTGTTTCCTCTCTTTTTTATATGGATATGTACTAAACATTTTATCCCTAATAGCTATATTTCTCACCTCTTATTTCACTTTTTATATAAATACAAGATGCTTACATATTACAATACTATGGAAATTTTTTCAAAATAACTTCCTTCATCTCTTCGTCTAACAATTTCATCATTCAACCATGAAAAAATCCCATATTAAAAAATATGAGATTTCTTACTTCATAATTTAAAATTTCATTGTTCAAGTCTAACTATAGAGCCTCCAATCTCTAAAGTGCTTCATGCAATTCACTTACAAAATTAAAAACTTTATCTTCTACTGAGTCATCTTTTATTCCTTCTTCAACTTTCTCAATAATGGCACTTCCAACAATAAGTCCATCACATAACCCCTTTAATTTTTTTATGGTTTCTTCATTAGATATGCCAAATCCAATGGCTAAAGGTATGCTAGTATGTTTCTTTACTTTATTTATAAAATTGGATAAATCTACTTCAAAACTGTCCCTTGTTCCGGTTACTCCTTTTGATGAAATACAATAAACAAATCCTTCAGCCCCTGATACAATTTTTCTTATTCTATCTTCAGATGTAGGTGCCACTAAAGGAATTAAGTCAATGGGGTAATCTTTCATAACCTCATTTAATTCTCTTCTCTCTTCTAAAGGTAAATCTGGAATAATCAATCCATCTACGCCACTGTCTTTGCACTTATCTAAAAATCTCTTTATTCCATATCTGTAAATACTATTAAAATACACTAAAAATACAAGAGGTATTTCCGTCTTTTCTCTTACTTTAAAAACCATAGGAAAAATAGAATCAATATTTGTTCCCACTTTTAAAGCACGTTGGGCTGCCCTCTGTATAACAGGGCCATCAGCTAAAGGATCAGAATAGGGGATACCTAGCTCTATAATATCAGCTCCTGCCTTCTCCATTTGAAGTACTAAATTTAAAGTCCTATCTAAGTTTGGATCCCCACTAGTTATATATGCGATTAGTGCTTTTTCATCCTTTTCCCTTAATCTATTAAATTTTTTTGTAATTCTACTCTTCATCACTTATACCTCCCAAGACCTCTAACACAGTATGGATATCTTTATCTCCCCTGCCAGATAAATTAACTACAATAATTTGATCTTTATGAGTATTAGGTGCCAGCTTCATTAGATATGCAATAGCATGGGCACTTTCTAATGCAGGAATAATTCCCTCTACTTTAGATAAATACTCAAAACCATTCACTGCCTCATCATCATTTATGGCTACATAATTTACTCTACCTAGATAATGGAAATAGGCATGTTCTGGACCTATTCCTGGATAATCCAATCCAGCTGATATGGAGTGTACTGGCATAATCTGTCAATATTCGTCTTGAAGTAAATAGGTCATCATACCATGTATTACACCAACAGAACCCTTAGTAATAGTTGCTGCATGTTTATTCGTATGGACTCCAAATCCACCTGCCTCAACACCATATATTTTTATGTTTTTTTCTTCATGGAACGGGTAAAATAATCCCATTGCATTACTTCCACCTCCCACACAGGCCACTAAATAATCTGGTATTCTTCCTTCCTTTTCAATAATCTGCTCTTTAACTTCATCACCTATGATCCGCTGAAAATCCCTTACCATTGTAGGATAAGGATGTGGACCTACAACAGAACCAATCACATAAAAGGTATTATCCACATTTGTGACCCAGTCCCTTATGGCCTCATTGGTGGCATCCTTTAAAGTTCCTGTCCCTGAACATACAGGATTGACTTTAGCTCCTAATAATTTCATCTTAAATACATTTAGCCGTTGCCGTATTATGTCTTCTTCTCCCATATAAACTTCACATTCTAATCCAAACATGGCACATATGGTAGCCGTGGCCACACCATGCTGTCCTGCTCCTGTCTCTGCAATGATGCGCTTTTTTCCCATTTTCCTTGCTAACAAAACTTGGCCAATCACATTGTTAATCTTATGGGCTCCTGTATGATTTAAATCTTCACGTTTTAGATAAATCTTGCCTCCCCCAAGTTTCTTAGTCAAATTTTCTGCATAATATAGGGGTGTTGGTCTTCCTGAATATTCTTTAACATAATACTTATATTCATTTTGAAAATCTTCATCTTCCTTTGTCCTTAAAAATTCCCTTTCTAGTCCTATTAATGGATTCATTAAAGTCTCTGGTACAAATTGACCTCCAAATTTTCCAAATCCTTTTGGTATTTCTTTAATGCTCATATTATCCCCTCACATTCTCTATAAACTTTTTCATTTTTTCAAAGTCCTTAACTCCATTTACTTCAACTCCACTACTCACATCCACAACCATAGGTTTCACCCTCTCAATTGCCTTCTTTACATTTTCAGTTGTAAGTCCTCCAGCTAAAATTACAAATTGACTTTTTCTCATATTAGTGGCCAGATTCCAATCAAAAGTCTTACCTGACCCTCCATATTGTCCCTTTGTGAAAGTATCTAATAGAATACCTTTCACCTGGTATTTGTCTACTTCATTTAGACTATTTATATCTTTTACTCTAAATGACTTCCATACTTCATAATGAAAGGAATCACAATAATCAGAGGACTCGTCACCATGAAATTGAAGTATATCTAAATTACAATATTTAGCTATTTCATTTACCTCATTGGATGGTGTATTTAAAAATACCCCTACCTTTTTTATACTTTCATCTAATCCATCAATTAATTCTTTTGATCTGTACTTATTAACTTGTCTAGTGCTATTTACAAATACAAATCCCACATAATCTGGCTTTAACTTATTTGCATATATAATATCTTCTTCATTTTTTAGTCCACATATTTTAACTTTAGTCAACCTCATTCCCCCCTAAGACTTATTAACTTCTCCCCTATTGATTTGGCCCTCATTAGACTTTCTCCTATTAGTACTCCATCCACACCTAGTTCTTTGAGGAATTTCATATCATCTCTTGTATTTATGCCACTTTCACTAACTATTACCTTATCCTTTGGAATAAACTCTATTAGCTTCTCTGTTGTTTCTAAATTTGTTTTAAATGTTTTTAAGTTTCTGTTGTTTATACCAATAATCTCTCCTTGTGTATCTAATGCCATGTCTAATTGAAATTTATCATGGACCTCCACTAGACATTGTAATCCTATGTCCTTTGCAATCTTTTGAAAATGGATTAATTCTTTTTTAGATAAAATTCCTACAATCAATAGAATAGCATCAGCCCCCAATGCCTTTGATTGATAAATTTCATATGGATCAATTATAAAATCCTTTCTTAAAAGAGGAATAGTTGTTGTCTTTTTTATTTCTGATAAATAGTAGTCTTGCCCCTGAAAAAATTTATCCTCTGTCAATACGGATATTGCCTCCACCTTATTTTTTTCATAAGACTTACCTATGGATATTGGATCAAAGTCCTCTCTTATAATTCCCTTAGATGGAGATGCCTTTTTTATCTCAGCTATAATACTTAATTCTTTTTTTCTTTTTATGGACTTTTTAAAATCCCTTGTTTCGTTACATCTCTCAATTTTAGAAATAATCTTGTGAAGAGAAAAGATTTTCTTCTCCATATCTACCTTCTTCTTTTTATAAGCTACTATTTTATCTAAAATCATTTCCTCATCTCCTGACTTAATTTCACCAATTGATTTAACTTTTTTAGTGCAATGCCCCTATCTATTACTTCCATAGCCTTATCTATTCCCTCTTCTAAGGATTCTACTTTCTTTCCAACATATATGGCTGCACCTGCATTTAACAAAACCATATTTCTCCTTGGTCCCTTTTCTCCTTTTAATATATTTAGTATAATCTCTGCATTTTGTTTAGGTTCACCTCCTATTAACTCCTTAGTTTTAGCCAGTGGTAAGCCATACTCTCTAGGGTCAATGTAATAGTTAACTATCTTGTTATCCTTTAGCTCACTTACCTTTGTCCTGTTAGTAATGGTAATCTCATCTAATCCATCTAACCCATGAACAACCATTGCCCTCTCAGTACCTAACTCCCTTAAAACCTGTGACATAAGTTCTGTAAGCTCCTCATTAAATACTCCAAGTACCTGTCCCTTCACCTTTGCAGGATTTGTTAATGGTCCAAGTACATTAAATATTGTTCT
The DNA here is from genome assembly GCF_002270055.1 of Anaeromicrobium sediminis. NCBI lineage: Bacteria > Bacillati > Bacillota > Clostridia > Peptostreptococcales > Thermotaleaceae > Anaeromicrobium > Anaeromicrobium sediminis. The sequence goes on from NZ_NIBG01000007.1 coordinate 95,265, forward strand.
TATTCCCAATTCACGTCTTGGCCCTATTGCATACTTCATTGCCCTATGAAAATTAGGGGCAAACATAAACCCTATCTTCAATTCCTCTACACATTTCTGTACTTCTATAGGATTCAAATGAATATTCACACCTAAACTTTCTAATACATCTGCACTTCCACATTGACTAGAAACGGAACGGTTTCCATGCTTTATAACTTTAACTCCAGCAGCTGCCCCTATAAATGCTGATATTGTGGAAATGTTAAATGTATTTGCCCCATCTCCCCCTGTACCACAGGTATCAATTGCATAATCATCCTTAATGTTTATACTCAGTGCCTTGTTTCTTATGACCTTGGCACTTCCAGTAATCTCTTCTAATGTTTCCCCCTTCATTCTAAGACCTGTTAAAAAACTTCCTATTTGTGATTCTGTTGCCTGCCCATCCATAATTCCATTCATGGCCCTTATCATCTCAGACTCTGTCAAATTCTCATAACTTATTACTTTGTTTATGGCAAACTTTAACATATTCCATACCTCCCTTTCTTATAATTTTAGAAAATTATTCAATATGTCTTTCCCCCCATGGGTAGCAATAGACTCTGGGTGAAACTGTACTCCGTATATGGGATATTTTCTATGTTTTAATGCCATAATTTCTCCATCACAACTTCTAGCTGTAATCACTAATTCATCAGGAACAAAACCACTATCCACAACTAAAGAATGATATCTTGTTACTTTTAATGGATTTTCAAGGCCCTTAAATAAATCCTTTTCATTATGATCGATTATAGATGTCTTTCCATGGATTATATTCTTTCCGTGTACAATGCGACCTCCAAATACTTCTCCAATTCCTTGGTGGCCAAGACATACACCTAAAATTGGAATATGTTTGCCAAATCTTTTTATAACCTCCATGGATATGCCTGAGTCCTTTGGAAAGCCAGGTCCTGGGGATATAATAATATGAGTAATATTCATTTTTTCTAATTCCTCTATTGTTATTTCATCATTTCTATATACCTTCACATTTTGATTAACCTCACCTACATATTGATATAAGTTATAGGTAAAAGAATCATAATTATCTATTATCACAATCAAAATAAATCCCCCTTTGATTTCTTTATTGTCTCCATGAGTACCTCTAACTTTCTAAGGGTCTCATAATATTCACTTTCTGGATTAGAGTCGGCAACAATCCCTGCACCTGCCTGCATATACACCTTACGCTCCTTAAATACCATAGTTCTTATGGCAATGCACATATCCATATTTCCATTAAAGCCTAAGTATCCAACAGCGCCTGCATATACTCCCCTTTTTCTATTTTCCAATTCGTCTATTATCTCCATTGCCCTTACCTTTGGTGCTCCAGATACGGTTCCAGCAGGTAAGCAGGCTATTAACCCATCATACATATGGCAATCTTCTCTTTTTTCTCCAATGACATTTGATACAATATGCATAACATGGGAATATTTTTGTATATCCATAAACTGATTTACTTCTACCGTTCCAAACTTTGATATCTTTCCTATATCGTTTCTTCCCAAATCTACCAACATCAAATGTTCTGCTAATTCCTTTTCATCTTTCAATAATTCTTCAGCATATTTATCATCTTCTTCTAATGATTTTCCTCTAGGTCTTGTTCCTGCTATGGGACATGTTTCTACAATATCTCCCTTTACTTTAACTAATAATTCTGGTGATGACCCTACTAGATGATACTCTCCAAAATCTATATAAAACATATAGGGTGAGGGATTGATACTTCTTAAAGTTCTATAAGCCTTAAATGGGCTTAAATCTGTTTCCACTTCTAATCGTTGGGATAAGACCACCTGAAATATATCTCCATTTCTTATATATTCCTTTGCTCGTAAAACCTTCTTCATGAACTCTTCCTTAGTTTCATTACTCACATATTTTATTTCTTCCTCACACTCCATTTCATTGTTTTCTATAGAAATATCATTTTCTAATATTTCCTCCTTAATTTCTTTTAATCTATTTACTGCTCTTTTATATAGTTTCTCCATGTGATTATCTATTGGAACATTTACAATGATTCTTATCTTCTGTCTCACATGGTCATATACGATTACTTCCTTTGTTAGCATAAGATGTATATTAGGCATTTTTATATCATCCATGTTCACATTTTTTAAATTTTCATAGTTTCTTATGAGGTCATAGCCTATGTATCCCACTGCACCTCCAGTAAAATCAGGCATATTATTAATTGGAACCATACTGTAATCATCCATCAATGTTTTCACTATCTCTAACACATTTCCTACTTTCTTGGTCACCTCATTACCCCTTTTTACAATAACCTTATTGCCATGACCTCTTATTGTCATAAAGGGATCTATTCCAATGTAAGAATAGCGACTCCATTTATCTCCTCCCTCAACACTTTCTAGAAGATAGCCCTTCTTATTCTTGGAAAGTTTCTTAAACAAAGTAATTGGTGTATCCATATCTCCTTCCATTTCCAATGATACAGGGGCCATTTTAAAACCCTTACTATATTCTTTAAACTTTTTAAAATCTGTACAAATCATATACTCACTCCTTATCTGTAAATAAAAAAAAGCACTCCATCCCTATAAAATAGGGACGAAATGCTTTAAATTCCGCGTTGCCACCCTGGTTAAATATTAGTACTATCTTATAACACGTAGCAAAATCCATATACAAAATAAAAAAACACTTCATCCTATATACATAGGACGAAATGTTTATATTCCGTGTTGCCACCCATTTTAGATAGTATTAACTATCTCACTCTTTCAAGTACGGAAATAGATCTATCTATTTCGATACCCTGTCTTTATAACGTAAGACCTACGGCAAGTGGTACTCTCATAAAGATTTCACACCGCTTCTCATGGACCCATTCAATAAGTATAATCGTATCGAGCTTCCACCACCCCCGACTCGCTGAACCCTCATATCCTACCTACTCTTTCCATTCGCAGAATTTTCTAAATTTATTTTTTTAAATCTTAACACCCTTTCACTCCTTTGTCAAGTTTTTTTTCACTTTTCATAAAATTTCATAAGTATAACCGTTCATTATACCCTATAGGACGTACTATATATACTAAATCATCAATTTTTCTTTTTCTCTATAAGATACATAGCCTCTACCTCAAGTCCTATCACAACCTAGGCTTGTCTGCATATTATATACCAAAAAAGGAGGTGAAATTTTATGGCAATATTTAATGTTCCTGGTAATTTCCTTACTATACAAGCTGCAGTTAATTCAGTGAGTGATGGTGATATAATCATAGTTGAAAATGATACCTATAATGAAGAAGTTACCATACCTAGTGTTAGAGATGATATACGTATCGTAGCCAATGGTAAGAATGTAATACTTGATGCGCCTGTGCCTGGCTCTGGTGTCGCCTTTGACATTGCAGGTGGTGCTAATAGAATTGAAATAAAAGGATTTAAGATTCAAAATTATGCTGTTGGAATCGAATTATCTAGTGATGCTAACCGTATCATCTGTAACAAAATCACAAACGTAGATGTTGGAATTATGATTGATGGAGGGGACCGTAACTTGATATGGAAAAACACAGTCAAAGATGCTACAACCGGTATATTCATAGACAGTAATGATAACTGGATAATAGAGAATATAGTCCATGGAAATGATACAGGTATGGATTTGGACGGTGCAGACGGCATACTCATATTAGGTAACAAAATCTTTGACAACAACATTGTAGGGATCACAATGGATAGCAGTAGCAGCGAGTGCGCATTACTCAATAATGAAATCAAGGATAATGATGGTGATGGATTAGAATTATTCCCTGACAACTGCATTGTTTCGAGAAACAAAATTAAAAGAAATGATGGAAACGGAATTGATACTGGTACTGGTTCTGACGACAACCTTATTCAAGAAAATATAATCGAAAAGAACACAGAAAATGGAATAGCTATTGTAAGTGGTGCAATTAGAAACGACATCATTAGGAACTGTATAAATTTCAACGGAGAAGATGGAATCAACATTGATGGAAATAACAATAACCTTGTCCAAAATAAGGTATGTAGCAATACCATGTTAGATATTGATAATAATGGTACCAATAACGATTTTTTTGATAATGAATGCAAAAACAGCGACCCACCAAGCATCTGTACAAGTATTAATTGTAACCCCTGCATTTGTGAATTTTTCGATTGTAAATGTCCTCCTTGTAAATGTAGCCCTTGTGCAAATTGCCCCTTTAAAGGTCGTTATTGTAAAGATTGCCCCTATAAATCTTCCTATAATAAATGTTGTGATGATCATTAAATATTTAATTTTAAAAATAGCAAGGGATTTGTTTCCTTGCTATTTTTTTATGTGCCCATTCATTTTTTACTATATCTTCTAAATATTAATATTTTATACCTAAAAAGAGCTAATAGTTTTAAGACCATTAGCTCAAGAGGAATTTATCTATTTCTATACAGTTGTTTTTTCATATTCCTTTGCTTTTTTCATGAATAAACCAAAGAATACTATTGCTACTACGACACCTGTTATGTTTGAGAATCCTGCTGCTAATTTTAGACCTTCTTTAGCTTGTAGGATATAGGCTGTAGTTACGGCACTCATGAAAGTTGCTGGTATTGTGCATATCCAGTGGTTTTTCTTGTTCTTTAGAAGATACATAGCCGCTGCCCAAAGTACTATCATAGCTAGTGTTTGGTTTGACCAAGAGAAGTATCTCCAAATGATACTAAAGTTTATTTGAGTTAAAGCTATACCTACTGCGAATAATGGTATTGCTATCATAAATCTGTTTTTAATATCTTCTTGCTTTAAGTTAATAGCATCTGCAATTACTAATCTAGCACTTCTAAATGCCGTATCTCCAGAAGTTATAGGACAAGCTACAACCCCTAATAGTGCTAATACTCCACCTACAGGTCCTAGTAGTGTTGTAGATATTTCATTTACTACTACTGCTGGACCACCATTTGCTAATGAAGCTGCTAAACCTTCCGTTGATCCAAAGAATGCCATAGAAGCTGCTGCCCAGATTATAGCTATAATACCTTCTGCAATCATTGAACCGTAGAATATTCTTCTTCCTTCACTTTCCTTTCTCACACATCTAGCCATAAGTGGTGATTGTGTTGCATGGAATCCTGATATGGCTCCACAGGCAATTGTGATAAATAAGAACGGGAATACGGAAGTAGATTTAGGATGTAGATTAGCTAAAGTAATCTCTGGAATATTATATCCTTTTGTTACTATACCAAAGGCAATTCCCACTGCCATTATTAATAATGATGCTCCGAATATGGGATATATCTTACCAATTAACTTATCTACTGGTAATACTGTTGCTAGTATATAGTAAACAATTATGATTCCGATCCATAAACCTTTGCTCATTGGAGTTAAGTTGCTAAGTAGTCCTGCTGGACCCATTACGAATACTACACCAACTAATATTAGTAATACTACAGAAAAGACTCTCATTACTTTTTTAGCCGTGTCTCCTAAATATATACCTACTATTTCAGATACACTTGTACCTTTATGTCTAATTGATAACATACCTGTTAAATAATCGTGAACTGCACCTGCAAATATACATCCAAATACAATCCATAAAAATGCTACTGGTCCCCAAAGTGCCCCTGCTACTGCACCAAATATAGGTCCTAGTCCTGCAATATTTAAAAACTGAATTAAGAAGATTCTTGGCCAACTCATAGGAATATAGTCAACACCATCTTCCATTGACATGGCTGGAGTAGGATTAGTATCGTCAATACCAAAAACCTTTTCCACAACCTTACCATAAACAAAATAACCTGCCACTAACAATAATATTGATATGAAAAATGTAGCCATAAGTATCACTCCTTTTCTATTAGTCCTGATGATAGCTTAATTATATTCTATTAAAATAAGAAAAGGATGGTTGGCTACATTAAATAACACAATCTTTACATGAAATGCATTAGTCTCTACATAAACGTTTTCCTATAAGTTTAAAATTCTTTTAAAATTCTTCATATTATTCCTGCTCACTGGTATATCCACATTCATGTGTTGAAGTCTCACATTATAAGTATTGTTAAACCAAGGGATTATCTCTTCTATTTTATCTAAGTTTATAATATATGACCTATGACTTCTAAAAAAATTTTCCTTTGGAAGCTTTCCTATGAAAGTAGAAATCTTATCCTTAGCCATATATACATTATCTTTAGTGTATACTTTAGTTTCCCTTTCACTAGCTTCACAATAGTAAATATCCTCTGGATTTACTGCAACTAGTTTTTCTCCCTTATTTAATACAATCTTACAACATTTATTTGCCTTCTTTACAGTTCCATTAGTTCTCTCTAACTTCTTTAGAGTATGGATTATCCTCTCTTCTGAATAGGGTTTTAATATATAATCAAAGGCCCCCACCTCAAAGGCATCTATGGCATAATCCTTATAGGCAGTTATAAAAACTATTTTAGGCTTTTTTTGAAATTTATTTATTATTTTTGCAAAGGACATACCATTTAGATTAGGCATATTTATATCTAAAAATATAATATCCACTTCTTTTTTTTCTATAAACTCTAGGGCTTTAACAGAAGACTCGAATTCCTCTATTATATCTATAGAACTATATTTATCTATAAAATATTTTAATTCTTCTCTAGCTGGATACTCATCTTCTACTATAATTCCTCTCATTTAATTGGTTCCCTCCTTTGCATCCCTATTAATATAAAACCATATTCTCGTACCATCTTCACATTTTTCAATAGTGAGTCCTTGTCCATAAATTAGCTTCAATCTATTGTGTACATTTGAAAGACCCACACTTCCAGCTTTATTTTTCCCCTTATATATTTTCTCAATAACTTCTTCATCTATACCAATTCCCTCGTCCTTAATCTCTATTAGAATTTTATCATCATCACGTTCTTTAACTCTAATATAGATTTTTCCCCTACCTTCTTTTTTAAGTATCCCATGTTTTATGGCATTCTCCACTAAGGGCTGAATAGTAAGACTTGGGATTTTCACTTCTTCTTTAATAGTCTTTATATCATATATTATTTCTATCTTATCCTTATATCGTGCCTGTTCAATTTGTACATAAGCCTTTACTTGTTCTAATTCTTTATTTAAGTCTACAAATATATTTTCATTCTCAATATTATATCTCAAGTAGGTAGACAGGTTTATTATTAATTCCCTGGCCTTATCTGGATTTATTCTCGTAAAGGATACTATAGTATTTAGGGCATTAAATAAGAAGTGAGGATTTATCTGTGCTTGTAGAGCCTTTATTTCCGATTTGTTTGCCATATTCTTCATATGCTCTATTTTGCTAAGTTCTATTTGAGTAGATATTAGTTGGGATAGGCCTTTTACCAGCATTATATCCCTATGGCCTATACTATTTTCCTTGTCATAGTATATCTTAAGTACTCCTATTACTTTGTCCTTTTCCTTAAGGGGCACTATGACAGCTGACATTAAGGGACAATTCTTATCCTTACATTCTATCTCACTTTTAGTATTTACTATTTCTATTTTATTTTCTCTTATGGCACGCTTTGTAGCTTCTGTTACTAGATCTATACCCACCGTATGATGATCAGCTCCAGCTCCCACATGGGCCAATATCCTAGTAGTATCTGTAATTGATACGGCCATGGCTCCTATAGATTCTTTTATTATTTGACAAGCTTCATTTAATGATTTTTTATTTACCCTCCTAAAATGGGGTAATGTTCTATTGGCTATTTCTAAGGCCTGCTTAGACTGTTTAGCTGCTATTAATTCTTCTGTATCAAATATATTTTCTGTAAGAAGTATTATAATTGATATACCGGCTCCATTAGCAAACATCATAGGCAAATATATATACTTTAAAATATCTATTGCTAAATGAAATGGTCTAGCAAAGATTAATATTAACAATGCACTTATATTTTCTATTATTACTCCAGCTATAAATCCATATAACCATTTGTTTTTCCATGTGGATTTTTTATAAGCAAAACCTGATATTATTCCCCCTATAATTGTGGCTATAGCACAAGGTAGGGATGTTATTCCACCAATATCAATTAAAAGTCTATGAAGACCTGCTATTATCCCTGCTATTATTCCCACATAGGGACCACATAAAATACCACCTACCATAACTCCAATATTCCTCGTATTGGCTATGGCTCCTTTCACATTTACACCTACATAAGTCCCTATTATTCCCAATCCTCCAAATAGAACCCCTAGGGTAATAATACTTAAATAGCTGAGCTTTTCTTTCCTTATAATTTGAGCAAACACAGGAAGCCTAGATATTAAAAAGGCTACTACGATTATATATCCTAGATTGTTTAGAAAATGTTTAAACAAAAATATCATACTGAAAATTCCCCATCCTTCCCTCAAGTGTTTTTTTATCCCTCACAGTTATTATACACCAAAAGAACAAAGGTCTATTTGCATATATTATTATTGTCCTATCTAAAAAAATGGGAACAACCCACACTTGGATGATTCCCATTTTAATTATTATATAATATTACTTATTTCTATATAGAGTTATTTGTATTTTGTCATCAACGAAATTTACTTCGGCTTCATCTATCATCATACCTATAAGAGAAAGTTCTGTATCCACATCACAATCACCCATTAACTCCCAATAATACTCTTCTATTTCCTCCTGTTTTGGATAACTCAAATATTTAATCAATTTATTTATTTTTTCATCCTGTTCATTTTTATAATTACTTTGAAAAAATATTTTATGATGCTTTTCTAAATTCTGTACGTTAATACTAATATCTGTTCCTCCAATTGAAAAAAAATAATTAATTAATTCATCTACTATTTTAGAAATTCTTTTATTATTATGCTTCATTATACCTCTTCCTTCCTAAAAGCTTCAATGACTGGTACTAAGGTAGCGGCTACAATACCACCTGCAAAACCATTATTATATAAATTTAGGCCGCCGTGTAAAACTCCCACATTCAATACTACAGAAGAATGTATGAAACCTGCTAATACGCCATATTTCCAACCAAATTCTCCTGCTATAGGGGCTAACGTAGTTCCAAACAGGGCTGCCAATAATATTGCAGGGTCATTTATACTCCATATCTTCGTTAAACTACCCAAATAAACACCTAAAAAGATTGGTAACATATTTTTCCAATGCTTACCGAATGCTCCAAATCCTACAAGTGTAAATATACCACCTATAATAGGTCCATTCAAATCTCCATTTACCATCAATATATAGATTACTCCTATTAAGCCATTTATACCCATGTTTATCAAAGTAGGTGCAAAGCCTTCTAACATTACAAAATCAGTAACTGCTCTTCCAGGATATGAAAAGATGTTCTTTAAGTTCTTAAAAGATTTATCATTTAAATAAAATCCAATAAAAATCATTAAAATGAAAATTGTAAATAGGTATACACCTAAAATCATGTTATTCTCAGTAGTCCAAATTAATCTACTTTCTGGTAAAAAGCCATAGGATTTAAATATAGAAACAAATATGGTCCCAATAATTCCCGCTACAAAACCTATATTATACAAATTAAAGCCCTGATGAACTCTTATTAAATAGGCTGATAAGGGTGGCAGAATAAAACCTATGCTTAACCCGACCAAAATTCCCACTGGAATTCTAATCATTAATGGCTTGCCTATACCGAACATAATTTGTGTCACCATTGGTGATAAACATGTACCAAAAAGAGCTATATAAATGTATTTTGAAAACTTGTCTTTTTGGACTTTAGCATATAAATAAACTCCAATAATGATAAACCATACATTAAAAATATTTTTCCCAAACATTGAAAATCCAGCAATTAAAAATAAACATGCAATTGAAACTCCATTAATATTAATTTTACATTTGTACAACATAAAAATTGATAATATCATTAATATTCCTGAATTGAGGAAAGTTGCACCTATTCCACCCACACCAATATAATCTGTAATTAATATGTCTGGTTCAATTAGAATCAAATATAATCCCTTAAAGATATTCATAGGACTATCTACTAGAAAAGCAAATATAACTAAAGAGAAAGCATAACATAATAGTATTAAATATTTTTTTTCATTAACAATGTCATTATTATCCACAATATTCTTCCCTTTTATTATTCTTTTTATAGCGAATCATCCTCCTTTTAAAATTCTTTCATTTTAATAGTATATTATTAGCAAAAGTACTTAATTACTATAACTTTAAATTTAAAATATATCTTAGATAAGAAATTAAAGATTAGTTAATTTCTTATCTATAAAATACTTTCACTATTTTTCTCATTTTATATATTATTTTAGAATTTTTATCATATATATTAAAATTAATTATATCATAATTTGTGCCTATATATTTACAAATTTGTATACCACTGTGTTTTTGGTGTTTTCTGTAATTTTACATATTTTTTCCACCATCTTATTTAAAATGTATATGGGGTATGATATAATTTTTACATCATTTAAAGAAAAGAGGTTTAGAGTATGAGAAAAATGAAATTCTTCTTTGTTGTAGGTTTAATTTTTATACTATCTACAACTATGGCTTTTGCTGATACGGAAGCTGAATTTATCAAAATGCTTACAAGAGAAAATATGACAGCACAAGAAATGCTAAAGCTATCAAATGATAATTTACTAAAGCTATCTACATACAAATTTAAGGGAACTAACAAAATGACTACACACACACAAGCTGAAGGTGAAGACATTGCCATGAAGTTTAACATGATTCAAGAAGGTTTTGTAAAAAACCCTCAAGAGGTATATGTTAAGACATCAATGGTTTCTCCTGACGAAACAATGCCTAATGCTGGGTCAGAAGTGTACATGAAAGACAATGTAATGTATATGAAAACTAATTTTAGTGACAAATGGACTAGTATAGACATGAATCCTATGATGAAAAAATTACAATCTGCCATGGGAACTAACAATTCATCTAATGGGATAGTATCTAATGAGCAGTTAGAAGCTTTCTCAGATACAGCAATATTTGACGCTGACGAAGATATAGACGGGAAAAAATATTATGTAATTAGTATGAATGTATCTAAAGAAACTTATAAAGAAATTATGGGTAAATTCATGGAAAACTTCTCTAAAACTTTTGGTGACATGATTATGAACGATCCTAATAGCGAAAAGAGTGAAGAAGAAAGAGCTAAAGAAAAGGCTGAGTTTGAAACTGCCATGATTACCATGCTAAATAATATGGATATCAGTATATCTTATAAGTTTTATATAAATCCAGAGACTAAAATGTATGAAAAATTTGAAGTAAAACAAGACTTAAATATGGCTGTACAAGAGACTACTGTTACAACTTCATCAGAAGGTGTATTTAACTACTATGATCTTAATGGTCCTGTAGAATTTCCTACTATTACATTAGAACAAGAATAGATGCCAATAAAAATACCAGTGTTTTCACTGGTATTTTTTTATTATATAACTTCTATTTTACATTCCAAATACAAATTCATACCATAGGTCAAACAAATCCCATCCCCATATGAGGCTTATAAAAGTTCCAAGTACAATAAAGGGACCAAAGGGAATATAACTTTTAACAGATTTATATCCAGATACTATTAAGAGTATACTTATTATTGCACCTAATAATATGGACAGGAATAATGTTACAGCTGTCATTTTAAAACCTAAAAATAATCCTATTGGTATGAATATTTTCACATCTCCCATTCCCATAACTTCTTGACCTTTATAGATGGTCATACCTATTAGTGATATGATTAATAAACTTCCAGATCCTATTATGACCCCTATAAAAGGACTATACCAAGGATCATTACCATATATGTACATGGGAAACTTTCTGTTATATAAGATTACTAATATACCTACCATTGTGGCCATAAATACCAATTGATCTGGTATAATCATATGATCATAATCAATAAAACATATTACAATTAATATACTCATTAAGATAGTGTATACTATAAAATCTATACTATCTCCATACTTATTAAACAATAGTAGAAATACTAACCCAGTTAGAAGTTCTACCATCATATATCTTGGTCCTATTTTAGTCTTACAAAACCTACATTTTCTTCCTAGAAATAAATAACTTAATACTGGAATCAAATCAATTGCTCTCAATTTATTCATACACACAGGACAGTGGGATCCTGGCACTACAATTGATTCCTCCCTAGGTATCCTGTATATGCATACATTTAAAAATGATCCTATTAAAAGTCCTAGTATAAATACTTGTATATCCATATTACTTCACACCCTTTTAAAAATACTATCATAGCCTACTTTCTAAAATTCACCACTCCTTGTCCTACCATTTTCCTTAATTAATTCACATTTAGCTTTCTTAAGAGCTATTCTTTGAGTCGCCTTTTCCCACTTCATTTTGTTGTAAGGGAAAAAAAACAAAATAATAATCTTAAAAATTAGTAAAGCTATTATTAACTCTATTAAAGTAAACCCATTCTTCCTATCCTTCATTTTACCACCTTTTTTCTGTATGCTATACATATTTTATCACACTTTACTTTTTTTGGAAACGGTTACACGAAACATATATATAATATAAAGAGCCATGCTTTTTTACATAGCTCTTTATTCTTCCTTACATATTATCTTTAATCCTTTTTGCTGCCATAAAGGGATGTTCGTCTGTCATAATATATGACATAACAGCCACCCCCTCTACCCCTGTTGACATGACTTCCTCCACATTTTCATGATTAATCCCCCCCAGGGCAATAACAGGAATATTTACATTTTCTCTTATTTCTTTTATAAAATCTATCCCTCTACCCTTTAATCCTTTTTTACAATCAGTTTCATATACATGACTAGCTAGCAAGTAACTAGCTCCCTTTTCTTCTGCTATTATGGCTTCTTCTAAACTATGTACAGAAACGCCTAAGAGCTTATGCCATTTAGGCTTTTCCTTCACTAAGTCATGAAATCCCATGTGGTATCCGTCTAAATTAATTTCCTTTGCTACTTTTAAATTTCTATTAATAATAAATAATACGTCCTTATGCTGAATTTTGTCTTTTATGTCTTTAGCAATTATAATTAATTCATCATAGGATAAATCCTTTTCTCTCAATACTATAGCATTAACCCCGCCATCTATTGCCTCTTCTATTACATGGCTCAAGGTAGGTCTTTTAATCATATTACGGTTAGTAATGAGAAAAAGCATCTTATGATCTTTTATAAGCCTATTAATATTTGTCATATATGCATCCAATCCTTAAATACAGGTTGATATCCCTTTTCTAGAATACTCTGACTCATTTCTTCTACACTTCTTAGGTCTGCTATTTCAAATTGTGCTTCTCCCTTATTACTAGCACTATGACCTCCCACTTCTGTACTTACTCCTGCCGACATTTTTGTAACTCCTAGGGGTATTAAATTATCCCTAAGAATTGCCTCTTCCCTTGTGGAAATGGTAATTCCTACGTAAGGTAAAAAAATCTTTAAGGCAAGAATATTCTGAACTAGATTTTTGTCACTTACCTCATATACATTCTCAAACACACCTGCATGAGGACGTATGCGAGGAGGAGATACATTAATAGATACATGGGGATATTTATTCTGAAGATAATTTGCATGGACTCCCGTAATAAACCCTTCCATTCTCCACTCATTAAGTCCTAGAAGAGCACCAATGTTTACAGTTCTCATATTGGCCTTACAACCTCGTTCTGGCGCATCTAATCTGTATATGTAATCTTTTTTTGGTCCTGAAATATGTACATTGTCATATATATCCTCATCATATACTTCCTGATAGACAGTAAGACTATCTACCCCAGCATTTACTACCTGTTTATATTCATCTTCATTCAAAGGATATATTTCAATACCTATGGAATCAAAATATTTTTTCAAAACATTAACAGCATCTACTATGTAGGATACTGGTGTAGCCTTTGGAGATTCTCCTGTTAATAAAAGTACATGTTTAAGCCCCTCCGCTGCTATAGCCTTTGCTTCCATTTCTATTTCTTCTAAAGATAATCTTTTTCTTTTTATATGGTTGTCTACATTAAATCCACAATAGGCACATTGGTTTATACATGTATTTGATATATACATGGGTGTGAACAGTAATATGGTTTTACCAAAATGCCCTACTGACAATGAATGGGCCTTCTTTGCCATCTCTTCTAAGAACTTCTCCCCTAAAGGTGATAACAATGCTAAGTAGTCATAAACATTGATTTTGTCCTTATTTAGAATACTATGTATATGTTCCTCAGTAAGATTATTAAAAAATTCTTCATAATTAAATTCCTTAAATTTTGAATATTCATCATAAAAAGCCATTATAATTCCCCTTTATGTAAAAATCCTGTAAGAGGTGAAGAGGCATGAGCATGTTCCTTTATAGGAGCCATTTTTGAAAGATATGCAGTTCTTCCAGCCTTTACTGCCAATGAAAAAGCCTTTCCCATTTGAACAGGGTCCTTTGAGGTGGCTATAGCTGTATTTACTAAAACTGCAGCTGCTCCCATTTCCATAGCCTCAGCTGCCTGAGAAGGCTTTCCAATTCCCGCATCCACAATTATTGGTAAATCAATTTCATCGATTAATATCTGTACAAGTTCTTTTGTTCTAATACCCTTATTTGTCCCTATAGGAGCCCCTAAAGGCATAACTGCTGCTGCACCTGCATCAACTAATCTTCTTGCTGTCATTAAATCTGGATTCATGTAAGGAAGTACAATAAACCCTTCTTTAGCTAAGATTTCTGTAGCCTTTATAGTCTCTTGATTATCTGGAAGTAAATATTTATTATCTGATATAACCTCTATTTTTACCCAATTACCACAACCCATGGCCCTTGCTAGCCTTGCGATTCTAACAGCTTCCTCTGCATTTCTTGCCCCGGATGTATTTGGTAATAAGATAGTATCCTTTGGAATGTAATCAAGAAGATTTTCCTCCTTAGATCCAATATCAACTCGTCTCACTGCCATGGTTACCACTTGTGTTTCACAGTTTTCTATTACTTGAGGAATAATATGTTTACTTGGAAACTTTCCTGTTCCTATAAGTAATCTACTCTTTAGTTTATTTCCCCTAATATCTAATAAATCCATATTTGTCAACTCCTAAGTCTCATATTCGTCTAAAATTATTCTCAGTACAGTATTGGCCTGATGGCTTGCTGCAATAGATACCCGTGGTGCCATAAGACCACATCCTGGTTTTGCCTCTGAAATATCATCACCAATCAAATAAAATTTATCTCTTATCTTTTTTGTCTTTATAGTATTATTTGAAAAATGTCCAGCCATGCCAGATGCAGCCACAATATATTTACTAGTTAGCTTTGATAATGCAATATTTACTAATTCTGCCTTACAAATGGGATTATCGAAGGCCTCCACTATTATATCCACATCTTTAAAAGACTCTTCCATATTGGTCTTATCCAAATAAATATCTCTGATTTCAACTTCTACAAAGGGATTAATTTCACTTATTATTTCTTTTAATGCCCTAGTCTTTTTCATCCCTATGTGCTTTAAAAAATAATGCTGTCTATTTAAATTACTTGGTTCAACCAAATCATAATCTACTAAAACTAATTTTCCTATTCCAATTCTAGCTAGAGCTACGGCCACATTTGATCCTAGGCCTCCTAGACCTGCAATTCCTATACATGCCTTTTCTACCCTTTCGTGCACCCTTGGTGTATGTCTTGAAACAAGTAGTGATTCAAGTTCCTCCCTATCTGGAACTGCTCCTTTAGTTATAAACACAACCCTATCATTTTCTTTTAAAGGTACATCTTCCTTAATAATAAATCCATTTAAAACTACTACATCTGCTTCCTTTTTAATTAAATCCCTAAGAGAAAAGCTAGTAATTCCCTCATTTACACTCATTTCCTTTTCATTTACATATATTTTCAAATCAACCACCTCCCACAAAGCTTACTATCTCCACTTTGTCAGCCTTATTAAGTATATGTTCTTCATACATTTCTTTAGGTACTATTTGAAAATTCACTTCTACAACTACTTTTTCTTCTTTTAAATCTAAACCCTTTAATAATTGTGTAATTGTAACCTTTCCAAAGTCCATCTCTTTGCCATTTATGATCATATTCTTCCCCCTTTTATTTAACATTTTAAATGCTAAAATTTTATATAAACTAAAAAAAGCCTATAGGATAAAATCCTTCATAGGCTTGTATAAAATCCATATACTAAAACTATAATTCTTCATGAATTAAGAGTCTCTATAGTTATGTATATATTAATACAGTATACTAGTCCCTACGTTGGCATTATCCAAATCAGGTTATAAGGGTCAGAGATAACATCCCTTTCTCAGCCCATCCCTATGAGCTCCCCAAATCATATTAAATTAAAAAAAGCTTGCACCTAGGCAAGCTTATAATGAACCTTATTCATTCCTTGCTTCCCTACGACAATATTAATTGTATCAGGTTTTAAGAGTTAGAATTTCTTCTTCTCAGCCCTAAGGCACCCCTAGCAAACTTATTTAACTACTACCAGTATAATCCAACATCTTAAGTTTGTAAAGTTTAAAAATAATGTTTTATATTTGCATATACCAACTATATCCAAATTCAATAAAGCCTGGCTACTTACAAGGGAATATGAATGAAAAATTTTTATAAGGTGGAACATCAGAACATCCTATGTTGTAAACAATTGTGAACCTTCTATCGTGAATATAATATTCGCACTCTATAGTCTGATAGTGACTTACCTTATAAACGTTTTTGTTTATATGACTGCCGTAAGTTCACACTCCCTGAGCATCCGTCTAATCTTCATCATACTCTAATTCTTACTTACATATTTACTAGGTGAAATTCCTGTGATTTTTTTAAACATCCTACTAAAATAGTTAGGGTCACTATATCCTACCCTTCTATATACATCCTTTACTTGTATTCCTTCCTTTAGCATCTTCTTTGCCTTCTCAATTCTTATATGGGTTAAAAACTCTATAAAGTTTTGTCCCGTTTCTTGCTTAAATAATTTACTTAAATAAAAGGTGCTAATGGCAAATTTATATGATAGATCTTCTAACTTTATTTTTGAATCATAGTTCTTTACAATGTAATCCTTTACATTTTCTATTAGATCATTACTTCTACACAATTTCACATAAGTATCTAAATCTACTAATATGGCATTTTTAATAGAGGATTTACTTCTCTTATTTTTAATCATCTCTTTACTATTTTTAAAATAAATCTCATTTTTTTCCATGAAAGCTCCATATTGAAGAAAGCTTACTATTTCATTTATTTCTTCATAAAAATTTAAATCACGGGAATTAGTTTTTTTCATTATATATCCTAGCATTTTTTCAAATTCATTATAATAATTCAAATCAAAGTTTAAAACTTCCTTACATATTCTTAAACGATTTTCATCATTAAAGTCCATGTTAGTATTTATAGTGTTTAGCTTTCCTATAATCTTAATTACATTTTTTTTGATGTCCTCAAAGTAATTATTTTTCTCATACCAATAGATTAATTCCTCATTAATATTATTTTTCAATTCCCTTTCTATTTTTTCTAAACTTTTTTTTATCCAATACTCATCTGCTTCTTCTTCCTCAATTAATATATATATATTGTCATTGTAAGTAGACATTATGGAGTTTACCTTTGACTTGAAGCTCTTTTTTATTTTAGATTCCACAAACTCCCTATTTTTCTCATCAGTTCTAATTCCTATTAAATGGGCCGTATCTATATTAATCTTAAATATATTTTCATTAGTGCATATTTCCTTTATTTTCTCACTGCCACCTTCTAATATAAATGATATTAATTTTTCCTCCACTATACTTTTAATATTTATTATTTCCTCCTGCAGCCTTACCTTTTTGTTAGCTTCTTTTCTTTCCGATTTAATATTTTTTATAATATTTTCTAATACTTCTATTATCTTTTTTCTTCTAACAGGCTTTAGTAAATACTCATAGGCATCTAATGATATACTTTCCTTTGCATATTGAAAATCATCATAGGCTGATAATATGACTATTTTGGTTTTCCTATTCATCTTTCTAATTTCTTTTAGGGCGCTAATACCATCTATTCCTGGCATTTTAATGTCCAAAAAAGCTATATCTGGAGAATTTCCTTGGAAATACTCTATAACTTCTCGTCCATTCTTTGCTTCCTTGACTATGGTTATATCCTCAAAATTTTTCTCTATTATTTTTTTTATACCTTCAATTTCTATTGGTTCATCATCTGCAATTAGCATTTTATACATATATTATTCCACCTTTGGTATTATAATTTTTACTAATGCGCCCTCTTTAGTATTATAAAAAAACAACAAACTTTTATTTTTAAAATAAATTCCTAATCTTTCCCTTACATTTTTCACACCTATTCCAGCATTCTCTTTAGAATACATATATGGATAAAAACCCTTTCCATTATCCCTTATTTCTATTTTTATATAATTTTTTATACTATTGATCCTTACTTCTATTTCTCCCCCCTGTTCTTTTCCTTCTAGTCCATGTTTAAAAGCATTTTCAACTATGGGCTGTAACGATAATAGGGGTATTTTATAGTTTAATAAATCATCATCAATATTCTCTATATATTTTATCCTATCTCCAAATCTAGTCTTTTGTATATATATGTATTGTCTTAAGCTATATACTTCTTCTTCTAAGGTAACTGTAGAATTCACATTTCTAAGGGTATACCTTAGAATGTCTGATAGGGATTCTATTAAATCACAAGTATTATCTGATCCTTCAATTAAAGCAGTTTTAGCAATAACATTTAAAGTGTTAAATAAAAAATGAGGATTTATTTGGGATTGTAAAGCTAAAAATTGTGCTTCCTTTTCCAATCGAGTTTTATTTTCTACCTCACTTAATAAATATTTAATTTCCTTTACCATAATGTTAAAGGAATTAAACAGTATTCCTATTTCATCCTGAGAATCTATTTTAAGATTGTCTACTTCAAAATTCCCTTTAGAAACTTCCTCTGCCTGATTAGTTAAAGCATTTACATTCTGTATTAACTTCCTAGAAAAAAAGAAAATGAACATTATGCTTATGGATATACTAATTATGAAAATTACTATGATAGCCCTAGTAAATTTCAAATTATGCTCTTTTATTATCTTATATTTTCTAAAATTTTCCTCATATATTTTATTATTTATCTCATCTACAGACTCCATTATATAATTATATACCTTAGTACTATTATTATAATTTATTATATATCTTTCATCTGCCGTTCCTAGGGCTACCCTAAAGGTCTCTTCACTATAGGCCCTGTAACTTCCTATAAGCTTTCTTAAGTCAACCATTAGATTATACTCTTCTTTAGTCATATTCCTTCTACTTAACTTATTTAATTCTCCATAGGACGTATCAATAGAAGAATATATATCATCTATATAATTAGTAGACCTTGTAAGTAGTAGATTGTCTAGAGAATTCTTACTTTCCTTTATTGAGTTTTTCACATTAGATAGAGTATCTAACTTTTCCACAAACTCATTGTATTGACTCGATATTCTGTTTATAGTATATAAACTATATCCACCTATCCATATTAATATGATCAATATTAATATATAACTAACTATAAGTTTTTCTTTTATAGATATAAAATTATTCTTCATACACATCGTCCTTATCAAAGTAAATTAAATCACTAAAGATAGCATTTTCCACAAATTCTCCCGTCTTAACTTTCATTAAAATATCTAATGTTTCCATACCAATATTTTCTGGATTTTTAATATAGACGCCTTCAATGACACCTTTTTTCACAAATCTTTGTATTCCTGTTAAGTCTCCCATTCCTATTATCTTAATTTTTCCAACTTTATTTAATCTAACTAATACTTGTCCTGCTATATAGGTAGAGTACTCATCATTACATATGATTCCCTTTATATGTTTATTCTCTAATACCATTTCTTCTATAATCTTGTAAGTATTTATTTTCTTAGCATCCATATAAGCTACCTTTGTTATATTAATTAGTGGAAATTTCTTTTTCTCATCATAAATACCTATTAATCTTAAATTGTTCTCCTCATTATTCATTATGACTCCCACTTCTCCACTTTTATCTATGGTGTTAAAGAGCTTATCTGCCATTTTTACTCCTGCATA
Organism: Anaeromicrobium sediminis; assembly: GCF_002270055.1. Lineage (NCBI taxonomy): Bacteria > Bacillati > Bacillota > Clostridia > Peptostreptococcales > Thermotaleaceae > Anaeromicrobium > Anaeromicrobium sediminis. Next base: position 115,510 of record NZ_NIBG01000007.1, read on the forward strand.
ATAGTTGTTAATGCCCACGTAGGAGTTTCTCGTACTATTTAGCACATCATTTTCAACGGCAATAAATGGAATATCCATACTTGTACTCCTATCTATTATTCTAGAGTATTCACTGTCATTTAAAGTAAAGGCTATTATTCCATCACAACCAGATTCTATGGCCCTATCTATTTTACTTATGTGATTCTTTTTATCATAATACTTATCACTCAAAATGCTTATACTCACATTACGTTTTTCAGCTTCCTCTAATATGCCCTTTTCTATTTCTTCCCAGTATTCATTTTTTTCCTTTGGAACAAATATAAAATGATAATCCTCGTCCCTTAATTTGACATTATGAGAGGTATCTTCTTCCATTCTATTGGCATTTAAAGATATGGTTATTAAAGTTATAGTAATAATAAGAAGTAATATATATTTTTTCAAAAGATATCCCTCCTGAATTTAATATGGAGACAGTTAGATCTTTAAGGGGTATTTGCTTAGCTTTTATCTAACTACCTCCGTCTTGTTAGCAATCTATTTTCTATTATAACTTATTTTTTCATTTTATTATAAACATCATGTATTCAAAAAATCCCCTACTTATATAATAGCAGAGGACCTTTTGAATATATGAAGTCATAGAGTTGGCAAGGATTAAAGTTTATTATCCTTTGCCAACAACTATTTACTTACCCTTTTTCTTATTGTATATGTCTATAAATACTGCTATAACTAATATAAGTCCCTTAACTATAAGTTGCCAATAAGCCTCTGTATTTAATATGGACATTCCATTGTCTATAGATGCCATAACCAATGCACCTAATACAGCTCCAATAATAGTTCCTTCTCCACCAAGTAGTGATGTTCCACCAATAACACAAGATGCAACTGCATCCAGTTCAAATCCATTTCCTGCATCTGTAGTTGCAGTTCCTAGTCTTGCTGTTAATAGGATTCCAGCTATTGATGCCATTACTCCTGATATAATAAATATTTGCATTGTTCTTGCCTTTATATCAATACCAGATAATCTGGCAGCTTCCTTATTACCACCTATGGCAAATACTTGTCTACCAAATCTAGTTTTAGTTGCAACAAAAGTTAAAATAAGTGCAATTCCTAATACGATGGCTATAGGCATTGGTATTCCCTTATATGAATTCATAGTATATATAAATGTCATTATTATTCCTATATAAATACCTAAGTATAATAATTCTAAAGCCATGGATTTTACTTCAAATCCAAATTTAATCCTACTTTGTCTCTTTTTAATTGTCATGTAGCTAAGACCGAGTATTGCTATAGCTCCTATTATCCATCCCACAGTAGGAGGCACATAAGCCGTTCCTAAGAACCTAAATGCAGGTTCACTAGTAGGAACAGACGCTCCCTTTGAAAGTCCCATGATAGCTCCCCTATAAGCAAGCATACCACCTAGTGATGCAATGAATGCTGGTACTCCAGCATTTACCCAAGATCCTGTAAAGATTCCACATACAGCACCTAATAGTATAGTAAGTATTATTGCCATAAATGGGTTCATACCAAACTTGTACATGAGTAGGGCACATACTCCACCAGATAAACCAACTAATGAACCTAGGGATAAATCTATATGAAGATTAACTAATATCATAAACATTCCCATTGCTAATACTGCCGTTACAGACATTTGTTTAAATAGGTTTGATAAGTTTCTTGCCGTTAGGAAAGTACCTGTATCATCTAGATTATAAAATAGAAACCATATACCGATTAAAGCTATTATCATAGTATATTTTCTAATATTTAACTGTCGTTTTTTCTTAAGCTTTACTTGTTCCATTGTTGCCTCTCCTTCCTGTAGCAAAATACATTATTTCTTCTTGTGAAGCTCCCCTTGGCAATTCGCCCTTTATACTTCCTTCATGCATTACAAGTATTCTATCTGACATACCTATTATTTCTGGGAGTTCTGACGAGATCATAACAACTGCAACGCCTTTTTTTGCAAGTTTATTCATTAAGTTGTATATTTCATATTTAGCACCTACGTCAATACCCCTTGTAGGTTCATCTAATATTAATATTTTAGGGTCTGTCATTAGCCATTTTCCTATTACAACCTTTTGTTGATTTCCTCCTGATAGATTTTTTACTAATTGTTCTATACTAGGAGTTTTTATAAGTAAATCATCCACATATTTATTAGAATGGAATATTTCCTTATTTTCATCTAATACTCCACCTGATAATACCTTTTTAAGGGATGCTAGGGTAGTATTTACCATGACACTTTGGCCAAGAACTAATCCATTTCCCTTTCTGTCTTCCGTAACTAAGGCTAAACCATTTTTAATGGCATCCTTAGGAGAGTTTATATTAACTTCTTTTCCATCAATACTTATGGTTCCTGAAGTATTTTTTCCATAGGCTCCAAATAACCCCATAACTAATTCTGTTCTTCCAGCTCCCATAAGACCTGCTACACCAAGGATTTCTCCCTTTCTTACCTGGAATGATACATTTTTTACAAGTTCTTTGTTGTTCATCACATCATATACGGAAAAATCTTTTACTTCCATGATTACTTCTTCACCTTGATGAACTTCCTTAGGGTATCTATCATCCAATTCTCTTCCTACCATAAGCTTTATAATCTTATCTTCATCTAAATCTTCAATAGGGTCACTACTTATAGTAAGACCATCCCTTATTACTGTTACTGTGTTAGCTATTTCAAATATTTCTTCTAATTTATGAGTTATTATAATGAAAGTTATTCCCTTTTTTTGTAGATCCTTTATAATTCTAAAAAATGCCTCTACTTCACTATCTGTTAAAGCTGCTGTTGGTTCATCTAATATTAATATTTCCACATCCTTAGAAAGGGCCTTAGCAATTTCTACTAATTGTTGAACTCCCACACCTAAATCCCTTACTAATGTATTTGTTGGTATATCTAAACCTAGCTTATCTAAAAGTTCCTTGGCCATATAATTTAATTTTTCATCATCTATAGTAAGTCCCTTATGAATCATAGGCTCATTAGAAAGATAAATATTCTCTGCAACAGTCATTTGAGGAACTAATGCTAGTTCTTGATAAACTATGGCAATTTTTTTCTTTTCTGAATCTGCTATGTTTGAAAACTTTTGTACTTCACCTTTTAATACTATATCTCCTGTATAAGTTCCATAAGGATAAACACCACTTAATATTTTCATCAAGGTAGATTTTCCTGCTCCATTTTCACCACATAGTGCATGTACTTCTCCCTTTTCTACTTGAAAGTTTACCTTATCAAGTGCTTTAACCCCTGGAAATTCCTTTGTTATATTTCTCATTTCCAAGATATTTTTACTCAATTATGTCACCTCCATCTGATTGTGCTTATGGTTAGGATAAAATTTTTTTGATTTATTGAACTGAAGTAAGTTCACATACCTTTATATTGAACATAAAATCATAAAAAACTTTATCCTAACCACAAGGTGGTTAAATTAAAGAGGCTAGACAGCCTAACCTCTTTAATTGTTATATTATTATTTTGCTGGTCTTTCATCTTCTGGAATATTCTTATAAACTTCTTCAAATGGGTGGTATCCATCCTTTATAATAGTGTCCATCATGTTGTCCTTGTCAACTACTACAGGCTCTAATAAGTATGACAATACATCAATCTTTCCATTTGCTACAGTAGAGTTAGTTTTAACTTCTTCCTTTTTAGCCATCTTTATAGCTAAATCAAGAGCAGTTTCTGCAAGCTTTGGTATAGGCTTGTATACTGTCATAACTTGTTGTCCTTCAACAATTCTTTGACAAGCAGCTAACTCTGCATCTTGTCCAGTTACAGGTACTTTTCCAGATAATTGTTGCTCTGCTAATGCAGATATAGCTCCACCTGCAGTTCCATCATTTGCACAAATTACTACATCTACCTTGTTTTTGTTAGCTGTTAAAGCGTTTTCCATATGCTTTTGAGCTTCACTTGGTTGCCAGTCCTTTGACATTTGCTCATATACTAAATTAATATCTCCATTGTCGATGAATGGCTTTAATACATCCATAGCACCTTTTTTGAATAGGTGTGCATTGTTATCTGTTGGGGCTCCACCAATGTATACATAGTTTCCTTTTGGATTCATCTTAGTTACGTATTCACCTTGTAAGTTACCAACTTTTTCATTATCAAAAGAAACATATAAGTCTACATCTGCATTCTTGATTAATCTATCATAAGATAAAACAGGAATACCTTCTGCATGAGCTGATTCAACAATTGTAGCTGCAACCTCTGCATTGTGAGGTGCTACCATAAGTACATCTACGCCTTGAGATATCATGTTCTCAGCTTGAGCAATTTGCTTGTTATCATCACCATTTGCCGCTTGAATTAGGATTTTAACACCCTTTTCTTGTGCTCTAGCCATAAGGATATCTCTATCCTTTTGCCATCTTTCTTCCTTTAACGTATCCATTGAAAAACCAATTACAATTTCTTTTTTACCATCTGCTGGTGCCTCTGTTGTAGCTTCCTGTTTCTTTCCACATCCTGCAAATAGGCCTAGAGAAAGCGCCGCTATACATACTAGCGATATTATTCTTTTTTTCATATTCATCCCCCTTGTAGGTAAATATTTTTAACTTAAGTACATTATAACTTCATATTTCTTAAATTTGTTGTCGTGAAAAGGTTTTCTTTGTCCATTTTCTTATGGTAATTAAATTGACCTTAAATATATTGTCATAGTCTTCGCAAAAAAAGTAAGATTCTATTTTTACGAAATCTTATGAAAATATCCTCTTGTATATTTTGAAAAGTTTATCGTATAATGTATCTAATTAAGTTTCCTTATTCACAACTTGTATATACTAGTTGTGTTTTTCTTAAGTTTCTATTAAACTAATATTGAAATAACTAATAAAAAAACTGAGGTGAATAATCATTATGAAAGAATTTTTTTGTGGTATTGATTTAGGCGGCACAAAAATTGATATTGGAATCGTTACTAGAGAAGGTAAAGTTATTCATAATATAAAAATTCCTACAGAAGTAGAAAATGGTCCTGAAAATGCAATTAAAAGAATGAAAGAAACTATCAATGTCCTTCTTAATAAGTTAGATTTATCTATAGAAGATTTAGGTGGAATAGGAATAGGTTCTCCTGGTCCACTTGATACTAAGGAAGGTGTTATTCTTAAGACTTCTAACCTGACAGGATGGGAAAATACTAGAATAGTAGATATGTTAAAAGAGGACTTTAAGAATATTCCCATAAGATTAGAAAATGACGCTAATGCTGCTACCATAGGAGAATATTTATTTGGAAGTGGTAAGAATCATAAAGATTTTGTGTATATTACAGTAAGTACAGGAGTAGGTGGTGGTGCCATAGTAAATGGACATTTCCAATCGGGAGCAAATTCTAATGCCTTTGAAATTGGACATACTATCCTAAACTTCAATGGACCTAAGTGTAATTGTGGAAACTATGGATGTATTGAAGCCTATGCCTCAGGTACTGCCTTAGAAAGATTTGCTAAGGAGGCCATTGATTCTGGTGAAGAATCCTTAATAAAAGAATTGGCTGGAGAAGGTAAAATTAAAGGTGAACACATTGTTGGGGCAGCAAAGGAAAAGGATCCTCTAGCTTTAAAACTTATTGAAGACGAAGGATATTATTTAGGCCTAAGCCTTTATAATGTGATTGCCAATTATAATCCTGAAGTAATTGCAATTGGCGGAGGATTATCTAATGCCCTTAATATGTTCTATGATAAAATGATGGAAACTATAAAAGGTATGTCTTTAAAGGCAAATATTGAAGCATGCCAGATTAAAAAAGCTGAGAGATCAGATTGCGGACTTGTGGGAGCTGCTGCTTTAAGCTTCTATGAATACTAAAAAATAACACCTATAATAAGGATGGTCATAATTCTATGACCATCCCTTTTAATTTCATTCATTTAAATTTTCCAACTCTAATAGAGTCATTTTCTTTCTCTTTAGTCTTCTGTTTACATGTTCTTCCACTAAATTTTTGATTAGAACTACCATAGGAACTCCAAAGAACATGCCTACAACTCCTCCTACGGCACCTGACAGGGTTATAGCCACTATTATCCAAAATGCTCCTACCCCAATCTTATCTCCTAATATCTTAGGACCTAATATGGCTCCATCAAACTGCTGAAGTAGTGCAATTATTAGACCTACTACTAGAGTCATTTTAGGACTTGCAATCAAAGTTATAATCACAGCCACAACACCTCCTATTATAGGTCCCACAAATGGAAGTACATTAGTAGTTCCCACAACTAAGGATATTAATAAGGCGTATGGACACTTTACCATTATTAATATAACAAAGCAAATTAATCCAATAATTGCTGAATCAATTACTTTTCCAACTACAAAATTAGAAAATATATCATTGCCCTTATTAATTATATAAACTATATAATCCGCTCTTTCATTACTAGTAAAGGCATATAGCATACGTTTTGCCCTGGCAATTAGTAATTTTTTGTCTAATAATATATACACTCCTAATAGACAACTTATTATTTTTTTACAAATACCAAAAATAGTTCCTTGAAAATTGCCAAAGCTCTTTGGTACATATTTAATACTCGATATTCCCTTATTAATACTATTTCTTATAATAGCTATAGTATTTTTATCTAAATCATCTATACGGTTAATACCTATTTTATTTATTATTCTATCTGTAATCATCCCAGTAGTTAGATTGCTAGAATGTGGCAATGTTTCTAAAAAGTTTATTATACTATTTATTACATTGTGTACTACCAAAGTTCCTAGCAAGATAACAATTAATGTGACAATAAAAACGGCTATAAACACACTCATATTTCTTTTCATATTAAATTTTCTTTCGAAAAAAACTACAAATGGGTCTAATATATATGCTAAAAAGAATCCATTCACAATAGGAAATATGACTCTATAATAGCTAATTCTCATACTTTTATTTACACATAGGCTTCCTATTAAAATTATCATTATTACTGCAAATACTAAACTACTATAACTAAACCTTATGATTTTTTTGTTCATCTATTGATTCTCCTAGTCCTTGTTTAAATGCCTTTCATTTAAGCTCAATATTCCAAAAAAAATTATATTGTTGATAAATCTCTAAAAATATATTATCATAAATATGAGAAATTAATAAGCTAAAATTTTAAGGTGCCTAATTTTTAGGAGAATAGGGAAGAAGGTTAAATTCCTTCACGGACCCACCACTGTAATGATGAGAAATGTTAAATATGCCACTAGACTACTGGGAAGGCTTAATATTTCTATGATTCTTAGTCAGGAGACCTGCCTTAAAATTTTAAAATGTGAATGACGGCAAAGTTCATATTCCCACTGGGAGTATGGGCTTTTTTAATTGCCTAAAAACACAAATATAATCTTAAAGGGGAATTTTGAAAGATGAAAAAATTACAAGAAACTATTAAATCAATTACACCACTTAGTAAAAACCATATGGATTTAGCTAAGGAAAGACTAGACCTTCTTATTAAGCCTTTAGATAGTTTGGGTAAATTAGAAACTATAGCTATTCAGTTATCTGGAATTTATGAAAATAATTACTATGATACTTCCAATAAATTAATTTTAGGTTTTGGAGCTGATCATGGAGTTTATGAGGAAAATGTATCTCCTTGTAAACAGGTGGTTACACAGCAACAATTTGCCAACTTTGTAGGTGGAGGTAATGGAGTATCTACCCTATGTAATTTTACAAATTCCCATGTTTGGGCCATAGATGTGGGCATAAATTGCGATGAAGAAATTACTGGAGTTTTTAATGAAAAAATCAGAAAGTCTACTGATAATATGAGAATAGGACCTGCCATGGCCTATGATGAAGCCATAAAGTCTTTAGAGATAGGAATTAAATATGCTACTTTAGCTAAGGAAAAGGGATACAAAGTAATTGGTATCGGAGAAATGGGTATATGTAATACTACTCCATCAACAGCAATTATGAGTGTATTCTTTGATCTATTACCTGAAAATATTACGGGTATGGGCTGTGGCCTTGATAATGAAGGTATCCTTAGAAAGATGAATGTTATAAAGGATTCTATTAAAATTAACAAGCCAGATAAAAATGATCCTATAGATATATTAGCTAAGGTTGGAGGATTTGAGATAGGGGCCATGGCTGGAGCCATATTAGGAGCTGCTAGCTTAAGAATGCCTGTTGTATTAGATGGTTTCATATCTTATGCGGCATTTATTATTGCCTATGGTTTAAATAACCTTTGTAAAGATTATGCCATTCCATCCCATATGTCTGCAGAACCCGCATCTAAATTGGTTTTAGATAAGTTATCCTTATCGCCCCTTTTAAATTTAGATATGAAGTTGGGAGAAGGTTCTGGTGCAGCATTGGCCTTTAACATAATAGAAGCAGCTAACTTTACATACAAAAATATGCTTACCTTCGATGAATCTAATATGGAAAATACTCACCCATAAAGTAAAACTTAATTTCCTAACAAGTAAAAAAAGAGAGGCATATGCCTCTCTTAATATTCCAAAATACCGCTACTCTAATTTTGATACCTATCTCAACGATAGGTGGGTGCCCTCACAGATACTTCTTTGTCCTTGCCGATTCGGTCTCATAAGTCAATTTCACATCTAAATTTTGAACTCCCGTTTCTTAACTGTAGGTTCAAAATAAGAGCTACACGAATACCCCAGATATATTTCTTTTTCTTGTATTCATTATAACAAATTTTTTGTAATTCGCAAATACTTATTTAATGGAAATTTAGATTGATTTTTCTATTTGAGATTTTTTTAACACTTACGATATCTTTTTTAAAAAATTCAATTCTTATCTCCCTATATTTTAATCTTTTTCACTAATATATATCCTAACATGGCTCCTACCAGATTTAATATAATATCATCTATATCACAAGTGCCTACCCTATAAATATATTGAAGTAGTTCAATACTGCAAGTAGTTATTAGGGCTAACATAAATATTTTTATATAATTATTAGTCTTATTATAGGCTAGTGGTAATAAAAATCCTAAAGGCATAAAAGCTACAATATTGCCCCCAATATTAATTATTGTATTTCTTATACCATATTTTAAAAACGCATACTCAGAAATAGTACTAAATGGTATAACATTATAACTGACATGATAGGTAGTTCTCCCATAATAGGGACTAAGAAACACTAGATAAAACAAATATATCAAGTATACTCCTAGTAATAATTTGCTCATCACATTTATATGTTTTTTCTTCATAATATTTCTCCATTACTCACCAACAGAAATCTTTCTAGTTTCAATCCATCCATATTCATCCTTAAACCTGGCTAAAGCATATTTTCCATATATACCTGCCACCCTTATTTCATCTCCCTTATTTACCGTTAAAAAATATTCCTGATAGTCTTGATTACAATAATATTCTTTTCCATCAAATTCTATCAATTCATTTTTAACATTTATATATTCTCCATTATGAATTCTTTCACACAATGAAAATTCTTCTTTCTTTTCAATTATTCTAATTTTATTACATGGCCACCCTAATTTTTCAGGAATTTTTTCACTGCCTTTGTTTTCTTCAATAACCTTATATTTAGTAAAATCATCTATCTTTTCACTAGATATATTGTAATTTCCCCCGTCTTTTTCAATAATAAGAGCATTCATTTGGCCCTTTATTTTTACTGCGTAGCCACCATCTATACATATTATCCTTTTCTCTTTATCTATAATTACATCTCCGCTACCACTAAAACCCTTATAATTTGAAGTGGGCCAGTGGCCTACCACTACAATTTTATCACTTTTGTGACCCTTTTTATAAAATTCATCACAGGCTAACAAAGTTCTAAAGGAACTGTCCTTCCAGTCATTAATATAATCTATACCACCATGTACAAATATGAACTTATCAAATTCCAGTCCTATTGGCAATGTGCTTATGAAATCTATATCCTCTTTATATACTTTATTAATTCTTATATGAAGTTCCTCTGGTGTAGTTTCATCCAAATTAACATTCAATTCACCTATCCAATCATCAAATATACTTCTATAAGGCTTATTTCCCATATATTTGTACATTTTTTCACAGTGGTTTATATCTTTCATGAGATAAGATATAAATGCCTCACAATTGCCTGATATTATTATTCTATTTTTATGTTTTGATATTTTCTTCAGCTCTTCTAATAATTTTTTACTATAGGGACCCTTCTCTATGAAGTCTCCTAATATGATTAAATAATCATTTTCTGCTAATTTAACTTTCTCAGTTAATTTTTTATATGAATTTAGCCCACCATGAATATCACTCATGACTATTAATCTATACTTTTCATAAGTGGGAAGTTCAATTATTCTACTCCTAACATCCATCTAGCTATCTCCCTTAGTCATTTTCTCTTATGTATTATTTCTATAATTCACACTAATAACCCTCTATAAAATAGAACTTTCCCTTAGATTCCATCCATAGGCTACTTCCCCCAATACTTTATCTCCTAATTTCTCACAAATTATTTAATTTCATAGTAAAGTTATTAATACTACTATATCCTAAAAAATCCTCTAACAATTTTTAGTTAGAGGATAGTAAATTGAATAACTATTTTTATGAACTTTATGAAAGATATTTTCAACATTACTTTTTTAACTATTCTATAATCTGATTTTTATCATTTTTAAATATAGTTACAAGTAATATAACTCCCATACTAAATAGACCTAATCCCAGTAAATTAAACCACATGGGTTGAAATTGTACTATTTCACCGCTTGTATTAAAGCCTGGTATTTCCACATTTATAATATAGGTAATTATAAAGGGAATGCTATTGTTAAACATATGACCTAAAATACAAGGTATAATGGAGTTTGTTTTTACAAACCACCATCCTAATATAAGACCCAAGGGAAAGGCCACTACAAACTGCCAAATATTCATATGAACTAGGGCAAATAAAAATGCTGATACTATTACGGCTTTCTTAGGAGAATAGTGTTTCATGAATCCCTTTAAAATTATACCTCTAAATAATAGTTCTTCCACAATTGGCCCTACTATGACTATTGCAATAATTTTCTGCCACAAATTGTGCTCCTGACCAAACATATCTACAAATAGTTCTTTCCACATGCCCCTTATGGGAAATACAACCTTTACTAAATTATCTATTTCAGATAATAATATTATTAGACCTGTTATGGATATTAGCATAAAAAACAATTTAAGTATGGTAACCTTTTTTGTATTAAATAGTTTTTTTAGTTCAACTATATATCTCTTTTCACACCACTTTATTATAAAAATACAAGACACTATACTTATTATCATATTTTCTAAGGTTACTTCTAATGTTTTGCCCATTATTTCATATAACATGCCCAATCCCATTACTACCATAATGTTAAACACAAATATATACATAATCAAAACTCTTATTGAATCCTTTATTTCTATATAAGTCTTTTTATTTTCCACCAAACTACTCCTTCCTATCTCATCTGACCTTTACATTAATTGCCATACAATTGATTATACTATATATTCTCACAGTAAAAAAGGCATACGACCTATGGGACTTTAAGGAACCCTATGGTTCCTTTCGACGATTACTAGCGTAATCTGAGCATCCTCCTTTAAATAGGCAGGGGAATGCTTCCCCCACCCCCCTTCATTTTTTACTTATCCACATTTTTAAAAATTTATAATTTCCCTGTAATTAAAAAAGGTCACCCATATTTTATAGGCAACCCATTTTTAATATATTATTCATCCAATTATAGGACTACAAAGGAAATCATCCTTAATACATCAAAGTACTTATCTGTTTTATATAAAAGTTTAGTAGGACCTGTTTGTTCCATACCTGGATAAAATGACCCCGTATAAGCATCCTTATGCTTAGTAAATTCTAGTTCTACTTCAAATGACTTTGGTAGTTCTATCATACACTTACTAATATCTCCATCTAATGCTTTTTCCATTTTTTCCTCTATTAACTCCACTGCCAGTTCTGGGTGCATATTTATAGTAGCCTCTCCTATGCCCTTTTTAACGGGAACTACCTCTATATTTTTATTAATATCTTTTACATGGGCACATAAACGTTCATCTCCACTTACTAAAACCGTAGGTACTCCCACACTTGCAGCTGCATAAGCATGAATTAAAAATTCACTAGTTTCTATACCATTTATTTTCATACTAGCAATCTTGGTAGTATTCATCGTATGACTAAGGGGACTTCCATCGTTTCCAGATGCTGCATGGTATCCAATAAAAGCACAGGCATGAAATGTATCATCTATCCCTTCTACCATGGCAAATGGATGGCCACTCCAACCCCTTAGTAGTTTAGCATCTTTTGGTAAACTATCAGGATCTATATTTCTACCTGTTTCATGAGCGTCCTTTACCCATATATCTTTTGCTCCTTTATTCTTTGCTCCTGTAATTGCTCCATTAACTTCCCTTTCCATTTGAATTCTTCCATTTTCATAATCAGAGTCTCCCTTTGACGTTTCACTCCAACTAGTTACACCTGTAATCCCCTCAATATCAGCACTAATATATATTTTCATCTTCATACCCCCACATAAAAACTTTATTTCTCTAAATTATATTTCTTTATTTCTAGTTTAAAACCCTTTTCATAATAATTAAGTTTTAGTAACCTATAATATCCATATGAATATATTGATATTATAGGAAAATTTTTATTAGGGGGGATTTTTGTGAAAAAGTTTAGAAAGACGGCTCTTTTTCTCACCTTGGTACTAATCATGTCAATGGCATTTGTTGGTTGCGGTGACAAAGCCATGACTACAGTTCGGTTAGCAGAAGTTACTCACTCAGTATTCTACGCACCTCAATATGTGGCCATAACCAATGGTTTCTTTGAAGAAGAAGGAATAGAATTAGAAGTGATTAATGGCCAAGGTGCAGATAAAACTATGACTGCTCTATTATCTGATAATGATACCTAAGGATAGGATTTTTTCAAAAAAACCAAGTCATGATTTGATCCTAGTTTTAGATTAATTCTTATTCTAACAATGTGATTTAATGCTATAATTTCAAATTTCATGATGGGAATGTACTTTCATAATGTATGATGTTAATGAGTATAGGATAAAGAAAAGATTAACTTACGGATTTATTATAAATTAAATCTGTGTAGAGTGTGCTTTTATAGGATTCATATCTTAAACCTGAAAGGGTATAATTTTGCTTTTCTCTAAAAGCAAGGGAAGCAAAATTAGGGGTAGGACTGATTATTGTTTCTGCAAATATGTTCTTAATATTTTTTAATTTTAAATCCTTCATCAATCTTTTATAAAGAATGCTGCCAATCCCATGTCCTGTTAAATTTGACAATATGGCTGTCTTATCTATGACCACAAAGTCATCTAACTTAGTTTTATCAAAATCTGGTCTCCAACATATATCTTCAATCCAATTAGGATTACTTTCTAACCATTGTTCTTTTGTATATGCCATTAAAAATCCAACAACCCCGCTGTTTTCTGCAATATAAAAATGATCTAATTGAAGAATTTTCTCCATGAAAAAATTTTTATAGTGTTTGGGATTTGATGTATAATCATCCATCAAAAAACCTGCTTGGGATATCTTCGTTTTCTTGCCCACAGAACAAGCCACACCATATATTTGAGATAAGTCCTTTTTTGAAGCTTTTCTTGTATTAAGTATATTTAATTTCTTAATACTGTTTTTTGTACTACAAGTTTCATACAAGTTTACTAAATCCATATAACTTTGTCCCCCTTTTTATTTTACAAGCTAAATACCGGATAAAAATACTTTTATCCCATTTTCATATTTTAACGCTTACGCGGTTAATAACGGATTGTACTCGAAAGAGAATGTCTCCCCTCAAAAGGAATCCATCCAAAAGATTACCTCCTTCATTTCTCTCACGAAAGAATTCAGTAATTAGATACACCAATATAAACTGTTTTGAAAAAAAACAGCAAAATATAAAACTTTCATATATGGTTTTGATACTCAATGAAAAGAATAAAATATAAGAAAAACAATGAGAATTTATTCTTGTTTAAGAAATGATATCCTAAAGAAATGAATCTGTTTTGCAGATTGGAGTATATTAGGATAAGTTTACTAATATTCATAGTATAGCATAAATTTCAGAATATTTCAAATATTATCCATAGAATTAAAGGACATTTAAATAAAAAAGACATACTCCGTAATCTGAGCATGCTCCTTTAAAGAGGCAGGGGAATTCTTCCCCCACACCCCCTTATTTTTTTACTTATTCACAGCTTTGAAAATTTATAATTTCCTAGTAAGTAAAAAAGCAAAGAATTTAATCTTTGCTTTCTTTATTATTTAATATTAAATACTTTATCTAATCTTGTTAATTCAAAGATCCTCATAACTTGTGAATTAATTGAATGAAGTTTAAGATTAGCATTTATTTCTTCACATTTTTTATATATTGATACTAATACGCCAAGCCCTGTACTATCAATAAATGTACATTCACTAAAATTAAGTGTAAAATCTCTTTCACCTTTGTTAATTAATAGAATTATTTCTTCTCTAAAATCAGAAGCCTCATCTACTGCAAAATTTTTAGGTATTATAATGTTTGATGTATTCACTTTTATTCACCTCGAATCTTAAATTTTACTACAAGATCATTTAGGCTATTAGCCATAGCACTAGTTTCTTCTGCGCTAGCAGCTAAATTCTCTACTACTGAAGATTGTTCTTCCGTTGATTTAGCCACTTCTTCGCTATTTGTTGCTGTAGTTTCAGTAATGGTTGCAACAGAATCAATAAGATTTATGATTTGATCTGAACTTGCAACTTCATCTTTCGTCACATCTACTATTTGTTCAACGTCTTTCACTATTTGTTCTACTGCATTTATAATACTAACAAATGATTTGTCTGTTTCATTTGCTACGATTACACCATTTTCTACTACTTGCTTGCCTAAGTTCATGGATTTAACAGCAGCATTTATTTGAGTTACCATTTGATTTACTAATGAAGCTATTTCATTTGCTTCAACACTTGTTTGTTCTGAAAGTTTTTTCACTTCATCTGCTACCACTGTAAATCCTCTGCCATGTTCGCCAGCTCTTGCAGCTTCAATAGCCGCATTTAATGCTAATAAATTTGTTTGATTTGAAATTTTATTGATTGTTTCAATAATTCCACTAACTTTATTAGAAAGTTCATTTAATTCTTTTAGTATATCTGCTGTTTCAGTTGATACTTTATTAATATTTTCAATAGCTTCAACTGTTTTTTCAACATTATTTCGTCCTTCCTCAGCAGCTATTTTAGTACCTCCTGAATTATCTTTGGCTTTAATAGCTTTACTTTGTGCTATTTGAATTAAACTCGAAAGCTGAACTAACACTTCAGAAGTTTCAATTATAGTATTATTTTGATGTTCTGCATTTGCCGCAACTTCTTGTATATTGGCTGTAATCTGCTCAGTTGATGCACTTACTTCTTCTGTAGAAGCAGACACCTCTTCTGAGGCAGCCGCTAAATCCTCTGCCCCTTTTCTAACATGACTTATTATATTTGATTGATGTTCTATCATTTGATTGAAATATTCACCTAATGTTTGTATTTCATCTTTTGTAGTTATTTTTGATTCAACTGTTAAATCCCCATCCCCTGCTTTTATCATTAACTCTTCTAAATTTTTAATAGGATTTATTATATTTCTTGTTGTAATCATATAAGCTAAAAACATTGCAATAATCAATGCTGCAACAGTTATAATAATCGTATCCTTTTTAATAGCTGTTGCCACAGCCATGTACTCGTCATAATCGGCTGTTACTGCTATAATCCAATTGTTTGAGGGAGTAAATCTTACGAATTTACGAACTCCTTCGTATTCATAATACCCTTCATCTGTTTTTCCTGATATCATTTTTTCTACTAATTTATGTAATTGTTCATTATCTATATCTTTTATATTTTCTTTCAATATTTTTTCTTTTTTAGGATGATATACAAATAATCCATTTTTATCGATCATATATGCATATCCATTTTCTCCTATTTTTATCTCAGAAGCATGTTTGTTTATATTTTCAAACTTAATTGTTCCAGTTATTGTTCCCACAATTTCATTATTAAGCTTTAAGGGATAAGCGATTGCTATTATAGGTTTTTTTGAAACTTTAGATATAATTACTTCACTTATATGTTTAGAGCCTTTTAAAGCACTTTGCACATATAATCGATTACTTAAATCTATATTGTATTCCTTATCATCACTACTAATAACTCCTTTACCTGATTGATTTGTAATAATTATCTTTTCTATTTCCTCATGATTTTCGTCTTGAAGAGTTTTTAAATATTTAAAAATTTCAGAGTGATCTTCAATGTTTCCTGTGGCAATTTTAGCAAAGTCCTTGTTATGACTTAAAACTTGTACATATTTATCTACTGAGTTTACAGTTTGATTAATAGCTTTAGATGTTTCTTCAGTAATTTGTCTTAACTCTTCCTCCGTCAAATGTTCCATTGAATTTGAAGCCATACTGCTAGATATAATGCCTAAAATAATAAGTGGAACTGAAATAAATATAAAAAACATTGATATTAACTTGGTCTTTAAGCTCATTTTCATGTGTATTCTCCCTCCCCAATTAATAACATAAATATTTTTGTATAATCAACATATTCCCTTTGTACTCAACGTTATCAGCCATACTTTTAATAAGAAATAATCCTCTTCCTGAACCATCTAATAAATTTTCGTCTGATATTTCATTAGGGATAGTTATATTTTTTTGATTAGATCCTGAATCTTCTATTTCAAACTTTAATTCATTATTGTTGTAAAAATATCTCAAATAAATAGACTTTTTATTGTTACTTTTATTTCCATGTTTATAGGCATTGGTTAAAGCTTCTGTAAGAATTAATTTTATATCAAAATAATACTCAGAAGCATTTAAGTCCCTAATAACTTCTTCAATAATTTTTTTGTATTGAGTTAAATCGTACAAAACAAATTCTCTTTTTTTCATTTTTACGTGCTCCTTATTTTATTTAATTTCTACTGATAACAAAGTGCAATCATCTTTTATTCCGTCTACATTCTCCGATATATTTTTCAAGTGTTTATTTAAATAATTTATTACATTAATTGGTGTAGCTTTTTCAATATATTTTTCAGTAATTTTTGTATTGTTAAATATAGATTCTAGTCCATCAGTAAAGAAATAAAATTTATCGCCTCTATCAAAGTGAATTACCTGTTCATCAAATATGCTATCTTCAAACATTCCTAGAAAAGGTCCTTTGATAATTCGTTTTTCAATTAGATTATTTTTATGTTGAAATACGAATTCATTAATACCTGCTGCTGCTATTTTTGCTTCATTTTTTTTAAAGTCAAGACTAAAGCAACATACGGCAACGTATCTTTCTCCTAAATAATCAATGACTTTCTTATTCAAATGATTGATTATAGTGTGTGGGTTTTGATCTTTTAAAATTGCTTCATGAAATAAAACATTAAATGCAGATATACTAAGAGCAGCTGACATTCCTTTTCCACTTACATCACCAATTATTCCAACAATTAAATCTTCGTTTATTTTGTTAATATAAAAAAAATCTCCACTAACTGTTTTTGCTGGTACATAAAGAGTTTCTACATTAATTCTAGTTGATAAAGGAACTATTGTCTGAAAATTTCCTTTTTGAATTTTTGCAGCTGCATTTAACTCTTTTTTCCTTTCAGTAACATCCCTAATTATTGAGAGAACTGCAGGCTTTCCTTGATAAATTAAATAGTTTGAACATACTTCCCCATCTATTACACTCTTATTTTTGAGAGTAATCTTATAATCTAAGGTAGCTTTTTCCTTTTTAGTTTCAATTATCTGATTAATCCTCTTTTTAGCAGTTTCTGAATGATCAGGTATTAATTCCCATACGTCCTTTCCAATAATTTCATCAAAATATTTTAATGCTACTTTATTTGCTAAAACAATTTTACCATCTACTGTAATAATTATTGGATCGGGTAAAACATTCACTATTTCCTTATACCTTATTTCATTTTCTTCTACTATCTTTTCTAATGCTTTCTTTTTAGTAATATCTTGTGATTGGACAATAACAAATCGTGCTTCTCCTAATTTATTTAATACGGGAGTATATTTATATTTCATATATTTATTTACTTCTGGAATAACTTTTTCTGTTTCTATTACTTTTTTAGTTTTGATAGCCTTTTCAAAAAAACAATTTAAGCATTTTTCATTTCTATTTAACATTTCATAACATTTTTTACCCTTAATTTTACTTTTAGTTGTATTGTAAAATTTATAACCAGCTTGGTTATAGAACATAATTGTTTTATTGAGACTATATACTCCTACGACATCCGAAATGCTTCTAGCTATGATTTCTAACAATTCTAAGTCATTAAAATCTACTTCTTCATCTTGTATAAATATTTCTTCCATACTATGTCACTCCTATTTTGTTAAACAATTATAAAGACATAAGTCTTTTTAATATTACCATATAATCCAATTGATTTCTATTATATGGTAATAAACTTATTAAATCATTATCATAAGTAGTCTTTTCCATTAATGTCTTTCACCCATTTATAAATTTAGTAATAAATATTATGGCTATTTGCATATGTCTTAATATATCTACCTAAGAGGTGATTTTTTTGAAAGCAGCCCTGTATCTCCGTGTAAGTACTGAGGAGCAAGCTTCTGGTGGCCACTCTATCCAGGCCCAGCAACAAGAATTAATCAAATATTGTAGTGCCTTTGATTATGATATTTATAATTTTTATATTGATGCTGGATATTCTGCAAGTACTATGAATAGGCCCGCATTAAAAAAGTTATTAGGAGATTGTAAAAAATATGATATAGCCCTAGTATGGAGATTAGACAGGCTTTCTAGAGATATGGCAGATCTAATGAAAATAATAGAAATATTTACAACCTATAATATAATATTTAAATCTAAAACAGAAAGCTTCGATACCTCCACTGCCTCTGGTAAATTAATGCTAAACATGCTAGGTTCCTTTGCTGAATTTGAAAGAGCTTCCATAAGTGAAAGAATTCAACTGGCTCATAAAAAAATATTAAATGAAGGAAAATGGAGAGGTGGAAGACCTCCTTTAGGATATGAACTAACCCAAGATAAGACCCTAAAAATCAATAAAAATGAAGCTCAAATTATAAGAAAAATATTTGATCTTAGTGCAAATAAAAATATTGGTACTAGAAGTATAGCTATCCACCTTAATAATTTAGGATATTTGACTAGAAATAAGAAAGCTTTTAGCAGTTCTTCTATTGTTCGCATATTAAAAAACCCCACTTATTATGGTGAGATGGTCCATAAAAGACAACAATATATAAAAAAAGATGGCAAGAAAAAAGTAGTCTATTCAGATAACTATACTACCTATAAAGGACTATATGAGCCTATAATCTCTAAAGAAATATTTCTAAAATCTGAAATCAATATAAATAGAAGAAAACTAAATCGTGGAACCTCTTCTAAAATTCCAAATTTATTATCTGGTCTTATCTTTTGTGGAGATTGTAAGGAATATATGCTTAGAAACACCAGAAAAGATGGGGAAGTATTTTTCACCTGTAAAAGTTATAAGCACTATGGAAAGTGTACTCACCATTACATATCAGAAAATATAATTATGAAAGAAATACAAAGAAGTATTCAAAACCTAGAAGAATCTGAAAGCACAGTTTATGAAATGAATAAAAAGTTGATTAAGAAAAAAGATCATAAATTATATATTATCGAAAATGAAATTTCTACAATACAGGAAAGTATTCATAGTATTTCCAAGAGAAAGGATAAACTATTTGAACTCATTGAAAAAGAAATAATTACAGAAAAGGATTTTATAGAAAGAAAGAAAAAGCTATCTAAGAAAAATGAAGAAAAAAATAAACTCTTAAAGGAATTACAATCCAAACTAGATAATATACAAAATTATCAGGAAAATAAGGATTTTATTCCCTATATAAAATCCTTTACTAAAGATTTTCATACCCTCTCTTTTAACTCAAAGAAGAAAATCTTAAATATTATCATTGAGCGTATAGAAATATTTCATAATGATAGGCCCTATGGAAGAAAAAAAATTCATATCTATTATAAGATTTAACTTGGAGACATTTAGTGCTTAGTATTATTCACTAAATGTCTTTTTATCTGAACTCATATACTCTTCCAAAATAATATTCACCACATCATCTGGTATACCTCTTTTTCCCTTCTCATCTGGAGCTGTCATAAAAAAAGCTATGGATGTGCCATAATCCTCTTTATACCTCTTCCCATAGGGTGTGTCTACCCAATTATCCATATGGACTCTCCCCTTCTCATTTACTACTAATACATATGAATACTGCCTTTGTCCATATTCCCTCAATAAAAATCCTATCCTTAGGTATCTTTTTCATCTAATCAAGTAGATATTGGATTTATGGGTCCTGAAGCCTCTGTTTATGTATATAACAAGGGTAAGGATGACTATGCAGTTAACTTTGCTCAATTGACCCAAAGGGACGGATCATTTTTAGTGGCCAGGGAGCCTATGCCAAACTTTACTTTCGATATGGTTAAGGGAAAAACTATTATAGGTGGTCGAAAAGGCGGTATGCCAGAAATGACTCTAGAATATGTTTTAAAATCTAACAAGGTAATGCCAGGTAAAGATGTAAATGTTAGAACAGATATACAATTCTCCGTAATGGCTGGAGCCTTTAAAGGTGGAGAAGGAG
Source organism: Anaeromicrobium sediminis (assembly GCF_002270055.1). Lineage (NCBI taxonomy): Bacteria > Bacillati > Bacillota > Clostridia > Peptostreptococcales > Thermotaleaceae > Anaeromicrobium > Anaeromicrobium sediminis. The sequence continues at coordinate 136,376 of NZ_NIBG01000007.1, forward strand.
ATTTTGTAACTCTGTTTGAACCCGTTGCTTCTTTAATGGAAAAGGAAGGTGCAGGACATATAGTGGCTTCAATCGGTAAGGAAGGTGGCTATATACCATATACTTGTTATTCTGCTAAGAAGAGTTTTATAGAAAATAATCCTGAGATTATTCAAAAGTTTACTAACGCTATCTATAAGGGAATGCAATGGGTAGAGGCCCATTCAGCAGAAGAAGTAGCAGCTGCCATATCTCCACAGTTCCCTGATGCAGATCTAGAAATATTAACAGAGGTTGTTAATAGATACAAGGCACAAGATACTTGGAAACCTGATTTGATTCTTACAGAAGAAGGATTAAATCATATGATGGATATAGTTGAAATGGCTGGAGAACTAGACAAGAGAGCTCCTTATGATAAAATAGTTACTACTGAGTTTGCTAAAAAGGCTATGGATAGTATTAAATAAATAATATAGCAGGGATTTCTCCCTGCTTTTTCTCTGTTCCTCTATTTACTCTCCATTCAAATATAAGTACTGAATTCTGTCATTTTCCAAATCACAAACGTATATATTTCCATCCACATCAATTCCTATTGAAGATGGATAATTGAACTGTCCCTCTAATTCTCCATACTCTCCCCAGGATCCTACATTTCCATAGGGATCTATCCTTTGAATTCTATTATTTAAGGTATCTGCCACATATATGTTTCCATATTTATCTACTTCAACGGCTTTAGGTCCACTAAATTGTCCTAGTTCTTGACCATATTCTCCAATTACATCTATGGTACCATCTGTATTTATCTTTTGGATTCTATTATTTAAAGTATCCGCCACATATATATTCCCATTTTCATCTACTGCCACATCAGATGGAAGTCTAAATTGACCTTTTTCTATGCCTTCTTCCCCCCACACGGTGACCTTACCTTTAATGTCAATCTTTTGAATTCTATTATTTTGAGTGTCTGCCACGTATATATTTCCATCCTTGTCTATATGAATTCCCTCTGGAAATATAAATTTGCCCTTTTCCGTTCCAAGACCTCCTATTACTCTGCTTCTTCCCTTTACACTAACCTTTCTTATCTGGCAATTATCCTTATCTATGAAATATAAGTTTCCCTTTTCATCTAATTCTACACCTGATATTTTTCCTATTTTAATAGAATCACCGTCGAAAACTTGTACTTCTCCATTTCTCTTTACCTTATATAAATTATTTGTCCAAGTCTCTGATATATATAAACTACCAAATTTGTCTACTGTAATTCCTTTAGGCTTACTTATTTTATTATGAGTATCCTGTTTCTCCCCTATTATTTCCCTCTCTCCATTTTCATATATTATTGTTATAGTTTTATCTGAGACAATATATATGTTGTCCTTCCTATCAATATACATATCCGTTGGGAAATCCATATTAGTTGGAATTCTCTCAATCTCACCCTTATTGGTTAACTTTATAATATTATTTATAAAATTATCTAATACATATATATTACCTTTATTATCTGCTTCTACTGATATGGGCATATGTAAGTCCTTCTCTATTTTCTTATTGCCTTTTATATCATATATAGATCCATTTAAGTTCATCTCTTGAATCCTATTATTATTCATATCACTTATGTATACTTTTTCATTCGTATAGACCACATCATTAGGGTCTTTTAAATTGCCTGATTTAGATCCATATTTACCGTAGGTATGTACCCTTTTATCCATATCTATTTTTCTAATCCTATGATTTTGAGTATCTGCCATATAGATATTTCCTTCATCATCTATAGTCATTCCCTTTGCAAATATATATCCTTCCTTCTCCGTATCAAACTTCTTATGCACTTTAAAATTTCCGTATTGGTTCATTACCTGTATCCTATAGTTTTTGGAATCTGCTATGTACAAATTATTATTTTTATCAATTGCCATATCTCCTATATCAATAAATTCACCAATTTTTGTACCCCTTTTCCCTAGGACTTCTATTCTTCTATCTTCATATATCTTATATATAGTATCCTCCGTTGTAGCCACATAAATATTACCTTTACCATCTGCCACTATTTTATTCATATGCTCTAATTTCATAGATTCCCTTATCTTTTGTGGAAATATTTGAACAAACCTATCCTGGCTATGAACAGTTGTAGTTACGCACAAAATGAAACTAATTATCAGCAACATTCTCCTCATATTTATCCCCTTCCCCTTTAATGAAATTATATCATTTTTCCAAATTTAAAAAGGTTTTTTTAACAAAAAACTCAAGTTTTTAACAAAATGTAACTTTTATGAATTGCAATAAAAAGGTAATTATATCCATTTATGTAACACCTTTCTAATTACCATGTCCAATTTTCTCAATATTGCGATAAAAAATTCCATATGGTATACTTATAGGACGTAATAATACTTAATAAAAATGTGGTATTTTAATGGGTAAAATAATCTTAGTCATTAGAAGGGAGTATTACGCATGAAATCCCAAGAAAGAAGAGAATCATTACTAAACTTGCTTATACAATCTAAGGCACCCGTTACAGGATCTGAACTTGCCAAAGAATTCAAAGTAAGTAGACAAGTTATTGTACAAGACATAGCCCTTTTACGAGCTCGTGGAATAGATATCCTTGCAACCTCAAATGGCTATGTTATATTAAGTGATAATAAAATCCTAAAGGTTATAAAATGTAAACACAACGGTATTCATGAGCTGGAAGATGAACTTAATACAATCATAGAATTAGGTGGTAAGATATTAGATGTAATCGTTAACCATCCTATTTATGGTGAAATTAAAACACCCCTTTGTATAGGTTCTAAATTTGAATTAAATGAATTCATTAAATCGGTAGAAGAAAAAAAAGCTCAGCCATTGTTTACTTTAACGGATGGAATTCATTTCCATACTATAGAAATACCTAATATAAACATATATAATAAAATAGTGGATTCTTTAAAGAATAAACATTACTTAATAAGTAAATAATTTGTACATATTCATAATATTTTTTAATCCCATGTGACAAGACACATGTATATACTTTGGAGGTATAGAAATGAAAATGAAATTAAGAGATTACATAACAAAAGTTTTAAACGGAATGGCTTTAGGTTTATTCTCCTCCCTCATAATTGGCCTTATATTAAAACAAATAGGTACCTTTACAAATTTATATCCTTTAGTTTTAGGCGGTAAAATTAGCCAGTATATGATGGGACCTGCCATAGGAGCAGGAGTAGCCTATAGTTTAAATGCGTCCCCCTTAGGCATTTTTTCTTGTATAATAACTGGGGCCATAGGAGCTAATACAGTTACCTTTACTGATTCGGTACCTGTTTTACACATAGGTGAACCAGTAGGTGCTTTAATAGCATCTTTAGTAAGTGCTGAGATTTCTAAATTAGTAAGTGGGAAAACTAAGCTAGATATAATTGTTATTCCACTTACTACCATTATATCGGGCACTATTATAGCTACCACAATAGCTCCTGTTATTTCTAGATCCATGACATATCTAGGATATTTTATAAACACCTTAACAGAGCTTCATCCATTACCAATGGGCCTATTAGTAGCAGTTTTTATGGGCATAATACTCACCTTACCTATAAGTAGTGCTGCTTTGTCTATTTCACTTGGTTTAAGTGGCCTAGCAGCTGGAGCAGCCACCGTTGGTTGTGCATGTCAAATGGTAGGTTTCGCCATTTCTAGTTACAGAGAAAATAAGGTTGGAGGTTTAATCTCCCAAGGACTAGGCACTTCCATGTTACAAGTTCCTAATATAATTAAAAATCCTTGGATATGGCTTCCTCAAATAATTGCATCAGCTATTTTAGGACCCTTATCTACCATGGTATTTAAAATGACTAACAATAAGATAGGAGCTGGTATGGGAACAAGTGGATTAGTTGGCCAGTTTGCCACACTAGACACAATGGGAGAAGGTAGTTTATATGGAATCGGAATCCTTCATTTTATATTACCTGCCCTAATATGCTTTTTTATATCTGAGTATATGAGAAAAACAGGTTTAATAAAATTTGGAGATATGAAACTATAGAATAGAGAAAAGGGACGGCTATTATTTAATAGCCATCCCTTTTTTTACTTACTAGGAAATTATAAATTTTTAGAAACTGTGGATAGGTAAAAAAATAAGGGGTTGTAGGGGAAGAGTTCCCCTGCCCGCTTTAAAAGAAGGTGCTCAGATTGCGGTAGCAATCGTCGAAGGAAACCATAGGGTTTCCTAGCGAAGCATAGGTCGTATGCCTTTTTTATATATTTTCTTCTACTAAAGACTCAAAATCCGCACCTTCGCCCCATACAGAATTTACTGAAACCCCGTATAAAAAGGCGTGTGGGTCAACTTTAGCTATAAAATTCTTTATCAATATTACATCACGTGGGCTACATATACATATTATCTTTACTCTACTTTCGTCCGTATAAGCACCCTTTATATCATATGTGCTTACGCCCCTTCGCATTGTATTTAAAATATATTCTATTATTTCCTCATATTCTTTACTTACTATTTCAAGCTTAATTTTTTTCGACTTTAAACCAAATAATACAGCATCCATTGCCTTTACAAATATGAACTGAGTTACTATGGCATAAAGGGCAATATTCATATCATACACTATGGCTGATATGGCTATAACCATAGTATCTATTACTAATAGTATTTGACTCATACTAACAAAGGGTAGTATTCTCCTATGGAAGATTTTAGCTATAGTATCTGTTCCTCCTAATGAGAATCCTCTCTTTAAAACGAGCCCACATCCTACTCCAGATATGACACCATAGTATATTGATGCTAGTATTAAATCATTTTCTATAAACATAACATTAAATTCTTCAAATACCATTAATATTATTGGATATAACAAAGATAAAACAATTATTCTCTTGCCATCTTTCTTTCCCAAAAATATAAATGCACTGACTAATACTCCTAGGGATAGCACATAATAAATATAGGTATACTTAACGTGAATTATTCGATCTGCTATAATTGATATTCCCGTAATACCACCTGTAACTAAATTGTTAGGTTTTAATATGGACGTTATGGCAAAAGCCATTAAGGCACATCCAATGAAAATAAAAACATAATCAAGTACTCTCTCTCTTACTGTTTTTTCCATATCTATCACCCCTTTTAAAAGAATATTCTCGTAAACTATATCATATTTTTTATACTAGTAAAATACTTTTTTAATTTTTTAATATTCCCTTAACATATTTTTTAATTTCCAATGAAATCCCTCTTTATACCATACTCTAGAGATTCACTATATTTAAATATCCTATTTAATATCCTATCCTTTTCATGTCCTTTAGCTATCACTGGACAATAATCATTATATTCATCTGTAGATGATATTCTACAAGGAATTATCTTTCCATCACAATATAATTTCTTATCTTTTATGGTAAAAATACTTTGAAATATAAAAGTATCCTTATCCCTTGGATTTCTATTTCCTCCAAATACAAAGTTTCCTAGGCTATATACAATATATCGATCCTTGTACCTTTCTATACCTTGAATAACATGGGGGTGATGTCCCACCACAATGTCAGCTCCATTATCTATTGCTAACCTTCCCAGTTCTTTTTGTATTTTATTTGGGTAATTAGTCCCCTCATTTCCCCAGTGAAAAGTCACTATTACAATGTCATTTTCCCTCTTTAAAGATTTTACATCTTCTATCATCTGATTTTTTATATTTAAAGACCAACCCTTATATCCTAAAATTCCTATACTTACTTCATCTTTGTAACAACTAGCTATATAATCATTCCCATAATAAGTTATTCCATTATCATTTAATACTTTTACCGTATCTTCAAATCCTACCCTTCCAAAATCATAGGTATGATTATTCGATAAATTAACAACCTCAATACTTGCCCGTTTTAATATGTCCACATATTCATCCTTTCCTTTAAAACAAAACTTCTTTTGTGCTCTCTTTTTACTCTCTGTAAAGGTTCCTTCTAGGTTTACTATAGATAAGTTGTCCTTATCTAATATGTCCTCTACATTCTTGAAAAAATAACCATAATCATTATTTACCCTATCTAACATGTGGGGAAAAGAGTTATAGTATGAAAAATTTGTATCATAACCTAAGGTACAATCTCCCATAAAATTAATAACAAATTTTTCTTCTCCATATGAAAAGTTAGGGGTAATGAATATTATTAATAGAATTATGCCAAGTATTCGTTTAAACACAAATAAACCTCCCAAAATATAATCACTCATATATATATGAAAGGTTTTTATTAAATATTATAATTTATTTTAGTCAAAAAAAGATTAGCCATTGGCTAATCTTTTTTATAACCACCTTCGTTAGTCCACTCAGGTGTGTTGAATTCATTTGAAAATTTTACTCTTTCTCCCTCTTCCCGAGACATTATATATGCATCTACTCCTTTATGTGCATATTCCTTTACCTTTGCTATAGCCTCTTCTCTACTCATGGGACTAGATATGTCATTCTGTGCATAAATTACATAGTCTCTATCCATGCTTATACCTCCTAGAAAATATATAAAATCCTTTGTATTAATTGCCAATGTATGGTATTATATACATATAGTTTTAGTTATTTTTTTAACAAAAATTTTATTCTATGAGGTGATGTTTAATGTTAGTACGTTTAATTGGCTTAATATTAATTGTTCTTACTGTTAGGTACCTTTCGGCTTTAAATCGTATGGAAAGAGAAAGACAATATAAAGTTAGACATCACATAGATAATTAACAATTTATGTTATTTATCTAACATTCTCTTCATATAGCTGGACAATTTTTACTATTGTCTCAACTGCTTTTAACATGGACTGTACGGGAATATATTCAAACTTTCCATGAAAATTGTGACCTCCAGTGAATATATTAGGGCAAGGTAATCCCATAAATGATAATCTTGCTCCGTCTGTGCCACCTCTTATTGGTTTTATATTAGGCTTTATACCAACATTGTCCATAGCAATTTTAGCCATCTCCACTACTTCCATTACTGGTTCAATTTTTTCCCTCATGTTATAATATTGATCTTTCATTTCTAAACTAATTGTATTTTCACCATACTTGTCATTAATATAGTTTACAATTTTCTCAATTCTATTCTTTCTTTCTTTGAATTTTTCCATACTATGATCTCTTATAATATAATACATTTCCGCATTTTCAACGCTTCCCTTTATATCATTTAAATGATAAAAACCTTCATACTTTTCTGTGGTAGCAGGTATTTCATTTAAAGGTATCATGGAATTTAATTCCATACCTATGAGGATGGCGTTCTTCATTTTATTTTTTGCAGTGCCAGGATGAACATTTACTCCATTTATCTTAATCTTTGCAGATGCAGCGTTGAAATTCTCATGTTCTAATTCACCAATTTCCCCGCCATCTATTGTATATGCATATTTGGCATTAAACTTTTCCACATTGAATTTATCTGCTCCTCTTCCAATTTCTTCGTCAGGAGTAAAAGCAACTTTTATTTTTCCATGTTTTATATTAGGAGTATTTATTATGTATTCCATAGCAGTGACTATCTCAGCTATTCCAGCCTTATCATCTGCACCTAAAAGAGTAGTTCCATCTGTAGTTATAATATCTTGTCCCACATAATTTTTAAGTTCTGGAAATTCTTTTGGACATAATACAATATTTTTTTGTTCATTTAATATGATTTGTCCACCATCATAATCCTTAACAATTTGAGGTTTTACATCTTTTCCACTCATATCAGGGCTCGTATCCATATGGGCAATAAATCCAATGGTAGGAACTTCCCTTTGAGTATTTGCCTCTATAGTTCCATATACATAACCAAATTCATCCATATATACATCTGTAAGACCTATGTATTCTAATTCACCCTTTAATAGTTTACCAAACCCAAACTGACTTTTAGTACTTGGGCAAGTGTCTGAATTTTCATCTGATGTAGTTTCATATTCCACATATTTTAAAAATCTGTCTATAATATTTTCCATTACTAAACACGTCCTTTTTTCTCATAGCTTTTATAATTAAACTATTTTAATATTTTTACCTGCTTTGCTACTTTTTATAATTAAAAGAAAAGTTTTAATATTTATTTATTATTTACCCATCAGTCTATATATTATTTTTAAACTCACTTGGAAACACTAAATAATATATAAGGAGGAATTTTTCATGAATAAAGAATATTTAAATTCACTTTCTGTATTAAACTATGCAGATTTAACTGAGGAACAATTATCTGTAATCCAAAATTTCGAAAAAGAATTTAACTCAAAATTTAAAACCGAAAACAACGCTACATTTTTTATGATTATGCAGCAATAAAAAATCCATGTACTATTTAATTAAGGGCGGTTACTTCTACATAGTTCCACTAAGGAATGTTCTAAAAATAACCGCCTCTTTATTATTTTTTGTACTCTAGAAACTCTCTATTATGCTTTCTCACATATTCCATAGTGGCTGAAATGTCATGACCTGGGTAAATAGTAACATCATTATTTAATCTTTTATCCAGTTTATCTAAAGAATAGGCCATGTCTCTTACACTCCCCCCTGGTAAGTCCATTCTACCTATATCCGTATCAAATATGGTATCTCCTGTAAATATTATTTTTTCTTTTTTAATATATAGGCATATGCTCCCTGGTGTATGACCTGGTGTATGGATTACTTCCATATTTATAGATCCAACGTTTATAATGTCTTTTTCTTTCAACCTAATATGACCTTTAAATTCAATTCCCTTATTATGATATTTAGACCTATTTATTTCACTAGAAATTAATCCATCTTCATCTAGTTCATGGATATATACTTTTGATTTATATTTATTTCGTAAATACTCTACTGCTCCTATGTGATCATAATGACAATGGGTTAATATTATACTCTCCAAAAGAATATTTTTTTGATCTATAAAATTACTTATTACTTTTCCATTATCCCCTGGATCGATTATACATCCTTTAAGACTATCCTCATCATATATTACATAAGCATTAGTGTCTAAACTACCTACAACAAACCTCTTTAATTTCATAATACCCCTCCTATCCTAATATACATCTATATCTTACCATAGTTTAATAATAATCTAAAAAAATAGTCAGGAAAAATATCCTAACTATTTTTTAGTCCTTCTTTTGTCTACTATTTAAATAAAAGCCAATTTTAAAATTGACTTTTATCTTTTCATAAGCCTTATGAAATGATCTAATTTTTTTTCTTGCTCTCTGTCTAATAATCCCATTCTTTTTAATAACTTCATTTTTTTAATTAATGCGTTTTTTTCTGAAGCAGAAAATTTATTTATCATTTTCATCATTTCTCTTTCTATTTCATCTTCACTTTTATCTTTATATTTATCTGCTATTTCATTAAAGCTTGCCATATCACTACTAGATGCGTTGTATTGTTTTGCCACCTTTTCTAATTTCTTTTTCATTTTTCTTAAATCTTTCATAAATATCCTCCTTTACTTATTGAGGTAAAAAATAAGTTTTACTTCTGAACATATAGAAAAAAGCCAATTTTGAGAACATACTTGTATCTATTTCTTCATTTAACTCTTCTTCATTTCTATAAGGTCTTCTTCTTCTTCCTCTAAAGGAACCTCTCATGTGAGATCTTATGCTCCGTTGTAAATATGCAGCCCTAATTTTAACTTCATCTGTTACATATTCATTTCTCATTCTTCTTACTAAAGTCAAATCTCTATCATACATATTAAGAGCTACCCTATCCATTCCTTTAATCATATAATCTAATTCTTCTTCTATATTCTCATCACTTTCATATACATAGTAACTCAAAAAACTATTCAATCCTTTTAACTGAGGGTCATCCTTTATCTGTTCCCCTAGCATTTCCATAAAATTCATATCTTCCACATTCATCCCTCACTTCCTTATACTCTGCTAATACATACTATGTACTTACCTTTTTATAGGTGACAAGGTTGTCTTATAGCACTAAAAAAAGCTCCCTACTGGGAGCTTTTAGTGTGATCCTATAATACTAATACACCATCATCCTTTACTATAACTTGTAATATTTTTTCTTCCATACCTGTTAATGCATTTATATATATTAAGAAGGTATCTTTTTTATAAGTTACTTTAAGTTCATAACATAATTTTTCTCCATAGGCATCAGTTGGAATTACAGTTAATCTAGAACTTTCTACCACACCTCTAGAACTCAATCTACTTATGGCCTGCTTTTCACCTATTAAACCTTCTTTATTTAAATCTCTATTCTTGTGATTAAACAAATATCCTTGACTCTCATATCCTAGTACATTTCCATTTTCTAAAGAAATCTTTACTTTTATTAAATCTGGATATATTATGACCTTATCTTGCTCATATGCAAAGTTTACTACGACTTGATTATCATATTCCATATAATAAGTTGTGGCCATATTCTTTATTCCCTTTGTATCTAAAAAATCTTTAGCTTTTTTTATAGCTTCCTCTCTGCTGAATTTTTTCTTTAAGCCTTCTTCATTAGATAGCATCCAGATTACGTGTCCACCCTTTTTTGTTATAGCAGATGATATTCTATTTCCATTATTATTTAGTACTACTAAATAACTTTTTTCATTCATATATTTAATATCCTCTACCCTTTCTACTTTAGCTTTCCTGTAGTTAAAGAAAGATTTAGCTTTCTCTATGGCCATATCCTTAGATATTTCTTTTCCTGTAACTTGAAAGTTTCTATCTCCAATATGTTCTGAGAAGGGTCCATCATATATTAAGGTAGGATATTGTTGAATTCTTTCATCCATATAAGCGAAATTATCTGTATTAACCTTAGTAGCTCCTAATTCTTTATTAATCTCTCTATTCATACCATATAAGCTTACACCATTATCTTCCATATACCTTTGAGCTACAATTAATTCTTTAGTTATTTCATTAGAGTAATTATGCAATTCCTCTAATACATTTAATTCTTCCGTACTTAGTATTCTTCCATTTAAATTTTTTTGAGCTAATGCTTTACTTAAATCTCCTATTTGACTTAAAAATTTCTGAGTTTTCAATAGTTGAGATCCGGCCACTGGTAATTGACATAATTTTTCCTGAGCATCATAGGATAAATTACTTATATCTGACAGTAACATGACCTTTTCATTTGAAGTGGATGATACAATAGTTTTAGCCAAGTTAGACTGTATATCTTCTAAATTCACCACCATGTCTGCAAACATTCTTTGATATTGATTTTCTAAGTATATATTATATTGCCTATTTTTATTATATTGACCATATCCCCATAAAAAAGATATTATTAACAATCCACTTAGTACTACATACGGAACAACATTTTTATTTTTCATTATGTACCTCCTTTCTATTTTGCAAACGAATGATTCCCAATTGTAATTAGAGGAGTTTTTGATAACATCCACTTATTCTGAGCTGTTTTAGGATTCCAATAATATATGCATCCTCCTGTAGGGTCCCATCCATTTAGTGCATCCTTAGCAGCCTTATAAGAATCATTTTGAGGATCTAAATATATTTGTCCATCATCTACTGCAGTAAAAGCTCCTGGTTCATATACTACTCCAGCTATGGAATTTGGAAAGGATGGATGTTTTACTCTGTTTAATACTACTGCTCCTACAGCAACCTTACCCGTATATATTTCTCCCCTTGCTTCTCCATTTATAACCATAGCTAAAAGTTTCACATCATTATCATTGGTAATCCCCCCATTAGATGCTTTATAGTTTTTATCTGCTGGAACGGAATCCATACCTAACGCTTTCCTAGTGGCAGGGCCTATATACCCATCTACAACCAATCCATTGTCCCTTTGAAACTTTGTTACAGCTTCATAAGTACCATCTCCATAAATACCATCAGCAGTTCCTGCGTAATATCCCTTAGTTTTTAATATTTCTTGTGCCTTTTTAACAATAGTATTTACACCTTTATTACTAATTCCCGTGTCCCTACTTAATTCATTATAAAGGCCTAATTGCTTTAAGGTATATGTACCTACTACACCATCAGCCTTTAGTCCATTTTTCTTTTGAAAATATACTACTGCATTATACGTAGCATTTCCAAATACACCATCAGCTTTTCCCCTTAAATACCCCCACTCTATGAGTCTTTCTTGTACCCTTTTTACATCATCTCCTGAATTTCCCCAATAAAGGGTTCTAGCATGGGAATCCAATCCTACAAAGCTAATTAAAACCAGTAGGGCAACTAATAAAAAAAGCCTTCTATTTTTCATAATTCTTACCTCCTAACATAATTATATTTTCTCTTAAGCTTTTTCCCTTTATTCTCAAAGGCGGAAAATTTTTCGAAAAAAAAGAGAAACTAGGATTTTCTCCTAATTTCTCTTTTTAATAATTCTTTTAATTATGGTACTGTTTTATACTAATTCCTTTCCTAGTTCTACCCCTGCATCATAGCACATTTTTAAATCTTCATCTGTAGGTACGTATTTAACTTCAATACCTTCCCTTATTAACTCTACTTGTATTTTAGTCATTTTTTCTTCTATGTTTCTAACTGCACCTTTTCCCCAACCATAAGAACCAAAGGCTAGTCCTACTTTTTTCTTTGGTCTAAGCCCTACTAATTCCTCTAACACATAGGCCATATCTGGAATCATAGTATTATTTATAGTAGATGAACCTATTAATAGGGCACTAGCATCTAATATATCTGTCATTATGTCATTTGCATCGCTAATGGATGCCTTATAAAGTTTTACTTCTACACCTTCACTTACTAAACCATCTAGTAAGGCCTTGGCCATTTTTTCTGTACTGTTCCACATAGTTTCATATACTATAACAGCTTTTTTCTCTGACTGGAAATTACCCCATTTTAAGTATTCTTCTACTATCTTCTCTGGATTAGTTCTCCATATGATCCCATGACTTGGGGCTATCATATCTATTTCTAATCCCATATCCATTATTTCTTTTATCTTTCTTACCACATTTTGACCCATAGGCATTAATATATTAGCATAATATTTCTTTGCCTCAGCCATTAATTCTGGCAAATCATGCTCATCATCAAATAGTTTAGTGCTGGCTATATGTTGGCCAAAAGCATCATTTGGTAAAAGTAATTTTTCTTCTTCTATGTAAGAGAACATACTATCAGGCCAATGAAGTAGTGGTGCCTCAATAAATTTTATACTCTTTTCTCCTAGTGAAATTACATCTCCAGTTTTAACTATTTCATACTCATATTCTCCAAAATAATGATGCATCATAGCATCTTTTCCCTTTGCTGAACAAAATACCTTTGCATTAGGTATGTACTCCATTATTTCTGGGAAACTTCCAGAATGATCCGGCTCCACATGATTTATTACCACATAATCAATTTTGGAGGGATCTACTATTTTCTTTATATTTTCTATTAACCTATCTGAAAAGTGATTGTCAACTATGTCTACTAACGTAATTTTTTCATCCATTATTAAGTAAGAGTTATAGCTTGTCCCCTTATGGGTATGAAAGGATGGTCCATGGAAATTTCTAATATTCCAATCTACTGCACCAACCCAATATATACCTTTTTTTATTTCCTTTATTGACATATTAAAACTCCTTCCGTTACACATATTAAAACAATTTTAACACATTTTCTAACACCCTGCCCCTAGACAAAAAAATAATGGCCATACAGCCACTATTTACCTGAATAATAAATTTGTTAAATTTGTTATCCCTACAGTTACTCCTGATAATAGGACAAAGAAAATTGATCCTACAATTAATTTTTTTACATCGCTCATAATCATAATGCTTTTTTCCTTTCGAATAATATTGATAATAACACTTATATTTTTAGCTTTATTGATTAATTTTATTCACCATCGCACATGGTTTTTTCTCTCTATAGTATATATACCATATATTATCCATAACAATCAACGAAAATCGTATTACAAATTAATGACTTTTTCGCCATTTTTTCTTCCTAGAAGAATTTTTTCTCTATTCTATCAAAACACTCCTTTAAAGTATCTAGATTATTGCTTACACACATCCTTACAAAACCTTCTCCACAGTTTCCAAATACGTTCCCTGGTATCATTCTAATATGACATTCCTTTAAAATTTTTCTACAAAATTCAAATGATGTGAAACCTGTTTTTTTAATATTTAAAAATATATAAAAACTTCCTTCTGGTTTTTCTCCGTGGATATTTTTAATATCTCCTATTCTCTTTATAACATAATCAATTCTATCTTCATATAGTTCTTTTATATTATTCTCTATTCTGGCTTTATTCCTGAGGGCGTATATACCAGCCCTTTGCGATATACTTGACGGAGTATAACAAACTCCTTCATTTATATTTTTCATACAATTAATTATATATTCAGGTCCTATGGCATACCCTACTCTCCATCCAGTCATGGCGTAATTTTTAGAGAAGCTATTTACTACCATACTCATGTCCTCATAACCCTTTATATCTAGTAATGAAGAGAAAGTATTATTATAGTCAAAGGCAGAATAAACTTCATCTGATATTACTAATATGTTGTGTAGTCTAGCAACTTGTAAAATGCTTTCTAATATGTGCCTGTCATATATGGCACCTGTAGGATTATTAGGACTATTTAATAATATGGCCTTCGTCTTTTGGGTAATATTTTCTAATAATTCATTTGTATCTATATTAAAATTATTTTCCTCATAAGTGGAAACCGAAACACATTTACCACCTACTAATTCTATTTGATCCTTGTATGCAGTAAAGGCAGGTTCAAATATAATTACTTCATCTCCCTTATCTATAATAGCTTCTAGAGCTAAATAAAGTCCATGGCTAGCCCCTGCCGTAACCATTACATTTTCTTCCTTTGTGTTTTCATACAATTTTACGACTTCCTTAATAAGGGCCTTGTCGCCTAAAGGATCCGTGTATTTAGTATGACCTATTCTGCCATCTAAAAAGGCCCTATCCATCACATGTTCATCCGTTATAATATCATGCTCTCCTACACTCAAATCTATTAAATCATCATAGGTTTCATTCAGTCCATCTATTTCAGCTATTACTACTCCTTTTTTATTTAAATATCTTTTAGACAAAAACATAATACTCCTCCTTATAATAATGGATTTGAAAAAAAGTACTAGTCTATAGCCAAACTAGCACTTAATATCTACAATACTTTTCTTAAAAAATCTTGTGTTCTTCCATGTTTGGGATCATTAAATAACTCTACAGGAGTTCCCTCTTCTATTATATTTCCTTCATCCATAAATATTACCCTATCTCCAACTTCCTTTGCAAATCCCATTTCATGAGTAACTACTACCATGGTCATTCCCTCTGATGCCAACTCCTTCATTACATCTAAAACTTCCCCTACCATTTCTGGGTCTAATGCTGAAGTAGGTTCATCAAATAACATTACATCCGGTTGCATAGCTAAGGCTCTTGCTATGGCTATACGTTGCTTTTGGCCTCCAGACAATTGATTTGGATATGCATTTGCTTTATCAGAAAGACCAACTCTCTCTAATAAATCCATGGCAATTTTTGTAGCTTCCTTTTCATCTATTCCCTTTAGCTGCATAGGAGCTAAGGTAATATTTTTTAATACGGTCATATGTGGAAATAAATTAAATTGCTGAAATACCATTCCCATTTTTTGTCTAGTCTTATTTATATCATTTTTACTATCTGTAATAGAATCCCCTTCAAATATGATAGTTCCATCTGTAGGCTGTTCTAATAAGTTCAAACATCTTAAAAAAGTACTTTTTCCAGATCCTGATGGACCTATAACAACCACAACTTCTCCCTTTTTAATATGTTCATTAATTCCCTTTAATACATGTAATTTGCCAAATTTTTTGTGAAGGTTAGATATGTGAATCACCGGCTCTTAACCCCCTTTCAATTTTTCCTAATAATTTAGATATGCTAAATGTAATTATAAAATATATGATTGCCGCTGGAATAAGTGGAGCAAAAGGCTGATAAGATATACCTCTTATAGTCTCTGTATTATACATTAAGTCATGAATTCCAACAACAGATACGATTGCTGATTCTTTAATTAAAACTACAAACTCATTACCTAAGGCTGGTAATATATTTTTAAACGCCTGAGGAATTATAATATATTTCATAGCCGTAGAATGGGACATTCCTAATGATCTAGCTGCTTCCATTTGACCCTTATCTATAGACAATATACCAGCTCTAATTATTTCAGCCACATAGGCTGCACTGTTTAAAGATACTGCCACAATACCAGCAAATACATCTGGCAATTCTACTCCTAATACTATAGGTAATCCATAATAAACCATTAATAATTGCACAAATAAAGGTGTACCCCTTACTACCTCAATATAAATTGATGCTATTTTACTAAGTATTTCTATGTTAAAAATTTTGAATTTAGATAATTTCAGTAAAGCTAATATAACTCCTAATATAGTACCTAATATAACTCCAAAGAAAGATAAAAATAATGTTATACTAGTTCCTGAAAGATAAAACTTATAATATTTTGCTAAAAATTCTAGTTCCAAAACGGTCACCTCCAAATGAAAAATTGAAGCATTTTGTCAGGCTATATCCTGCCAAAATGCCTTATTGCCTATTCTCCTGATAATTCAATAGCTTCTATAATAAATTCTTTTAGCTTTCCACTTTCCTTTAATTTATCAATTGCTTTATCCATTATTTTTACTAATTCTTCATTCCCCTTATCTATGGCAATAGCTGATCCATCTTCACCATTTCCAAATTCCATACCAGCTAAAGCTAATTTAGGATTTTGCTTGGCATATGCTTCTGCCACAAATTCTGATACTACTATGGAATCTATTTTTTTATTTTCAAGTTCTAATACTAAATTAGTTAATTTTCCTAAAGATTTAAGCTCAATATCTTTCAATTCATTTTTAGCTAAGTCTTCTTGGATAGAAGACTTTTGTGCTCCTACCTTTGTTCCTTTAAAATCGTCTACCGTATTATACTTATCTTTATCTTCTACTCTTACTAATACCTTGTTTACACCCTTATAGTAAATTTGTGTAAAATCTACACTTTTCTTTCTCTCTTCTGTTGGAGACATACCTGCTACTATGAAATCTATTTTTCCAGCCTTTAGACCTGCTAATAATCCATCAAATTTCATGTCTTTAATCTCAAGTTCTACACCTAATTCTTCTGCCATTGCCTTTGCAATTTCAATGTCAAATCCTACAATAGTGTCTTCTCCATTTATTTCTTTATGGAATTCATAAGGTGGATAATCAGCACTAGTCCCAAGTACTATTTTTCCTTTTTCCTTTATTAGATCTACCTTACTTACTTCCTTACTCGCTTCCTTATTTTGTCCGCATCCTGCTAAACTAAAGATCATTGTGAATACTAATAATGAAGCCATTAAAATTTTTATATACTTTTTCATTTTTTATTCCTCCCCATTTATTTATGATTAAAGTAAATATTATTTTCTCTGATGTGGATTATTATACGTAATATTTAATAATTATGCAATACCTTTTTTAAAATTTTTCCTATTTTTTTATAAAAATTCTTTTTTTATGTATAATACTCACTTTTTATGCACAAACTCATGTATATCGTGCATATTTATTCATTTTATACAGGATTTTATGCATAAAAAATGCATACGTCGTATGCTTCGTTATGGAACCCTATGGTTCCCTTCGACGATTGCTATCGCAATCTGAACACCTTCCTTCAAATAGGCAGGGGAATACTTCCCCCACACCCCCTTGTTTTTTTACTTACCCACAGTTGTGAAAATTTAGAATTGTAGAGTAAGTAAAAAAACTAGCTTTTAAAAGCTAGTTTTTTATAATTTAAATTCATTTACTTGTTCCTTCATTTCAAGGGTCATGTCACTTAAGGTTTGTGCTGTTGCTGATACTTCTTCCATAGAAGCATTCATTTGTTGTGAAGAAGCTGCAATTTCTTCTGATGCTGCAGAAATTTCTTCTGCAATAGAAGTAGATTCTTTGACCTTTTCTAGTATAGTATTTTTTTCATCCTCTATATTACTAGTAGAAATATTTACACCTTCTATTTTAGGAATAATTTCATTTATAGCACCTATAATGTTTTTAAAGGATCCAATAACAACATCCATTACAGTTCCTTGATTTTCTAACTCACCATTCATAATATTAGTAGTCTCTACAATCACATGAGTATCATTTGAAATATTTTCAACCAATACATTAATATTTTGAGATGAATTTTTGGTTTGTTCTGCTAGTTTTCTAATTTCTTCAGCAACAACAGCAAATCCTTTTCCTTCTTCTCCAGCCCTTGCTGCTTCAATAGCAGCATTGAGTGCCAATAGGTTTGTCTGTTCTGCAATATCATTAATAATATTTGTGATTTCATTTATTTGATAAATATTTTCTCCTAGTTTTGAAATCTTTTGAGCAAAATCATTGAAAGAGTTCCTCATTTCACTTACAGAGTCTATCATTCTTTCCATGTGCCCATTATTTTTTACAGCCATGGTATTGATCTCTTTTGAATTACCATCCACATCTTTTATAGCTTGTATAATATCATTTAATTCTTTACTGAATACATATAATGTGTTATTAATCTCTGTTAAGCTCTCTTCCTGTGAAGTTGTTCCTTGGGTGATCCCTTGAATTGAACTTGCAATATTCTCAGATGATGCTGTTATTTCTTCTGCATTAGAGGTTAATTGAGATGATATTTCCTCTGTTTTATATGCTTGTTCTTTCATACTACCTATTGTATTTTTTAAATTCCCTACCATATGATTAAAGGTAGAAGCAAGTATTCCCAGCTCATCATTAGATTCTATAGGAATTTCTATATCTAATTGCCCCTGTCCTATCATTTTCGCTTGATCTACAAGGGTCATGACCCTTTTTACTATACTATTTGAAATTCTATAGAATATGAAAGCCATAATAAGAAAAGCAATCAATGCAATCATAAATATATTTATCATCATCTTTTGAATGGTTTTATGTAAATCTTCCATGGATAATCCAATATTTAAAGCCCCTATATGTACATTATTCTTATATACAGGTACGGAAATATCATAGTTATTTCCTAGTTCCTTTACATAAATATTTTCTCCTGTGTTAGCTGCTTTACTTCCTTCATCTTCTATTGTTGTATTCACTTTATCTTCTTGGCTATGGGCTATAATTTTTAAATTTTTATCAATAAGTCCTGCGTAGGCGATTCCTTCTTTTTTTGATAAATCCTCCACTAATGTTTGGGGACTGGCCTTTTCTCTTAATTCATTAATATTATTTGCAAGAATTCCGACTTGAATCATTCCCCCATTTTTCTTTTCCACATATCCATATTTATAGTAATCATTTGTTTCTCTACTTTTCCTTATTTTTTCCATTAATTCATTCTGTTTACCACTCAAAACAACATAAGATATATGATCAGGGCCAAAAACAGCTCCTACACTTGTTGAAAGATTGGCATATATAATATTTCCATCTGCATCTGTAACATTGATTTCATCTACTTGAAAAGATTTTGCCATTTCTACTAAATATTCATTATTAATTTCACTAGCTTCATTGGATAGAAAATTCCCCATATTTCTTATTCTATTTTCTACATTTTCGTTAATCATATCCACAGTAACACTGCTTCTTTCCATTTCATAAGATATTTGTTTTGCTAAATCAATTCCATCAGACTTCATTTGATCCATTAGTTTATTTTTTGTAATTTGAATAGTTACAATGGATATTGATAGCATTACTATAAATAGTAGTATCAATGGAATTGTAAGCATTTTAAATTTGATTGAAGTATTCTTTGATAGCTTACTCATTATAAATGTCCCCTCCTCTTAAAACTTCAAATATTTCTATGGGCCATAAGGCCTATAGACATTATATATTCATTATAATTCTTCATATGTAATTATACAACATTATATCCTATAATTCCCTATAAACGAAAAGGTATACGACCTATGGTTCCCACAGGCGTATGCTACTGCAGTCTGAACACCTTCCTTTAAAGCGAGCAGGGGATGTTCCCCCACCCCCTTAATTTTTTACCTATCCATAGTTTTGAAAATTTATAATTTCATAGTAAGTAAAAAAACTCAGGAACTAAAATTAATCCCTGAGTTATACTTTCTATAATTCTTTTTAAAGATAAATTATCTTCTTTTTTTCTATCTACTACCTTTTTTATTACCTTAGGCATATCTGTAATAATATTATCCACTCCCATATTAATTAACTCCTCTGCCACTGTCTCATCATTCACTGTCCACACATGAATTTCTTTTCCAGCCATGTGAATTCTTTTAACTACCTTTTTTGTTACTACAGAAGCCTCCATGCTATACAAATCCACATTTAATTTTTCCAAATTCCCTAAAACAAAATACATTACATATCCGGTCTTTATATTAGGATTATTTTTTTTTACTCCTTGTAACATTTCATAGTCAAAGGAGGTTATAACACATTCATTTACAAACTCTTCTTCTTCAATTAACTTTACAAGTGATTTTATTAATTTTTTTTCATGACCATTTCTCTTTACTTCTATATTTAATTTTATTTTGTCTTTACTAGCCCTTATTACATCTCTTAGAAGTGGAATTCTCTCATTCTCATATTCTTTAGAAAACCAACTTCCCACATCATAATTTTTCATCTCTTCATAGGATAAATCCCATATATTTTTATTTATTCCTACTGTTCTACTTAAGTTAGTGTCATGACTAAGTATTATTTCTCCATCCTTAGTTTCTTGTACATCTATTTCCGCAAAGCTAGCGCCTTCATCTATAGCTGCCCTTATTGCTGACAAGGTATTTTCTGGAGCAATTTTAGAACTCCCCCTATGGGCTGTTACATGTACACTAAACAAATTATTCATATTTTCCATTAAAATAGATACTACTCCATATACAATAACTAGACTAAATATAAGAAATGTAGTAAATATAATAAGCTTTGGTTTATTAAACTTGAAAAACTTAGATAATATATTATAGTTGAAACTATCAACCTCTACAGGAATATTATTTTCATTAATATATGCTAAATCAAAATAAAGCCTTGTTAACATACATACATGAATAGGTGTAAATACAAATGTGGATAAAAATAATAAAAAGGCTCCCCAAAAGGTGTATAAACCTATTATTATGGCTCCAAATATGGACTTTATTCCAAATAGATATATTATTAGAAAATAAATTAAAGCGTATGAAGCAATTATTGAACCTATAACCATACCTACAAATATCTCAAATACTATAACTGTGCTTACTATATTCCTAAAGTTCTTTTTCACTAATTTGAAACTGATCTTTATACTATCCCAAACTTTCATATTTTCAATAATGGTTATATGAAGAACAAACATAGATTTAATACTTATAATAAGCCCAACCACGACTAGTATTGTAAGACATATAGTTAATAGGGTACTGTCTAATAGATAGTCCTCTATAAAGGATGGAATACTCAAATCATTTATAAAACTTGTACTAATTCCTATACCTAAAAAGGGCGTTAGCAAGAGAAAATAAATTAGTAAACATACACCTCCTAAACTAAATATCTTTGGAAACCTCTTTAATGCATTTACACTGGCTCCAATGGGGTTAATATGTTTTTTAAAATACTGTTTCTTAGATATGACTATTAAGCCTCCAATTTCAGATAATAATCCTATGCTAGATATTAAAAACATTAATAATACACATATAACTCCATAAGGACTATATATGAATTTAATTATTTCACTATTTACTAGTACACTTATTCCCCCTTTGTTCATAAAATAATTCATCATTATTGTCATAAGAGGAATCAGTACCCCAGCTATTATGGCTTTATTAATAGCTTCATAAGTTATATATACTTTATAGTTATCTTTAAAGTCTTTAAATGTATCTTTTGAAAATACAATCTTATCTTTCATATACCCATTACTCCTAATCTCCATTGTTTATGTATTATGTAATTTTTTTAGTATTGTCTTATCTATAATATTAATGTTATTCTTCATTCTATAATATAACAGAAAAAGAGATGCCATAAAAGCATCTCTTTTTCTGTTATATTTTTATAATACCATATGCCTTCTTAAACCTTTCTTCTTTTGCATTGTTTACATTCATAGGATCCCTTATGGATACATGGATCAATATGAACTATTATTTCATTTATATTAGCAAAATTATCCTTTATATCTTTCTGGGCAATATCTCCTATCCTATGGCCTTCATACACGGTAATATTCGGATCAACACATATATTTATGTCTAGATTAGCCTTAGACCCATGCTTTCTTCCCCTAAGCTGATTTATATCTCTTACACCTTTAATTTCCTTAACCTTATCTTTTATTTGTTCTATTTCTTCTTCACCTATACTTCCGTCCATTAGTTCATGTACTGCCTGTAATAAAAGTTCAATTCCTACCTTTACAACTATTACAGATACTATTATTCCGGCCAAAGGATCTAAATAACTATACCCTAATCTTGATCCTATTATACCAATTAAGGCGGCTATGGATGAGAAGGCATCGGACCTATGATGCCAAGCATCTGACATCATGGCATTACTATTTATCTTTTTAGCAGCACTTATAGTAATTCTATATTGATATTCCTTTATTAATACGGATATTATTGCAACTATTATAGTATAGAACTCAGGCTGAGCATAAGTTTTATGTATTATGGTATTAATACTGTGATAACCTATTTGTGCTCCTGTTGTAGCTAATACTAAAGCCAATAAAAAAGATGCTATGGATTCTGCCTTTTCATGGCCATATGGATGTTCTTCATCCCTAGGTTTAGACGAAATAAATAAACTAATTATAATACCCATAGAAGTTATTACATCACTCAATGAGTGTAAACCATCGGCTACCATAGCGCTACTATTTCCCCAAAGTCCTCCTATAACTTTTATAATTGTCAACAATACGTTTAAGGCAATTGTAATGGCAAGTACCTTATTTCCTAATTTTATTCTTTCCCCATCATTTAACATTTTTTAATTCTCTCCCATTCTCAAATGACATAACATTATTATATTATATACTCTTACAAGTCTTTTGTATACTATTTTTTTCCATTTGATCTATTAACTTCCATTCTCAATTGATAACAATTTGAAGATTAAAACCTTTCTCCCTATTAAAGGTATTTTACATTCCATTCATTAATACCCATAATTCAAAATAATATCTAATATTATAATTCCATTTATTCCGTATCATATTATAGGAAATTTCCCCAATTTAACTCTGGAATCATTTCCCTATCAATTAATAATATATTTAAAAACACATTTCAAAATAAAAGACAGTCTTCCCATTTTAGGAAGACTGTCTTAAACTTAAGCTAATTCCATTTCTGAAAAAGCAAACTTTATGGCACTTTTAGCTAATACGTCCATAGGATCCACATAAACACCTTCTAAATTATACATTTCCTGTGCAATGGACAATTCTGTGCATCCTAGTATAAATACATTAACACCTTCAGTTTTCATATGATTTATAGTTTCATAAATTTTTTTAACATGGTAATCCTCTTCTCCAGCTTTAATTCCATAAATCAAGTCTGTAACATATTCCTGATATATACCATGGGGTTTAACTAAATTAAGTTCGTAAGCTATGGCTATTTCATCATATATGCCCGATTTAGACGTGCCCTCAGTAGAAAGTAACCCTATGTTCTTTTCTCCAGGATAAGTTTCTACTATATTTTTAATAGTCTCTTCTATCATGTGTATAAACTCAATATCTATGGCCTTTACTATGTCCGAATAAAAATAGTGGGCCGTATTACAAGGCATTATTATACAATCTGCCCCCATCTGTTCTAATTTTTCAGCCGATTCTATTAAATATGGTCGTGGATCTTCTCCATGTCCCGTTATATAATCAGTCCTATCTGGAATATAAGTATTATTATCTATAAATATTCTAACATGATCTTGATCACAATCTGCATCTGTAAAACTTATTATTTTTTTAAATAAACTTGCCGTAGCCATAGGTCCCATTCCACCTAGTATACCAATATTTTTTCTCATTCTCTTATCCCCCTATTTCATGAAATCCATATAGTTTCTAAGGCCTTCTCTGTAATTCCCATCTCTTCCTTTTACAGTTTCAGCACATATCATGGAGTTTATGATAGCTTCTTCTACACTTTCAGCACAGGCTCTAAATAATATGTCTATTTTATCTTCATTTATTACTTTAATATCCACTATATGATCTTTTTCATAATGATGTATTTTATTGGCTGTACTAAAACCTATTACTATATCTCCACTACCATTTCCAAATAGAGATCCTGTTTTACTAAGTCCAACGCCTGCCCTTTTACAGATTCTCCTTAATTGCCTAGAAGATAGGGGCACATCTGTGGCAATTATCATAATTATAGATCCCTTATCTCCATCCTCCTGAGATTTTTCCAGTTCATATATTTTTTCTCCAACATTATAACCCTCTATTGTTAAATCCCTTTTTTCACCCATATTGGATAAAACCAAAGCTCCTATTGTATATTCCATATGTCCTAACATAAACACTCTAGAAGATGAACCTATTCCTCCCTTTAGCTTATAGGCAGACATGCCTCTACCAGCTCCTACTGATCCTTCTTCAAATAATTCATCTGCCTTTTCTAAAGCACCTATTACATGTTTTTCAGTTATATATCCACCTCTTATATCATTTAAATATCCATCATTACATTCACATACAATAGGATTTATAGTTCCTGTTGAAACTCCTATATCTTCATTCTCCCTTAACATGTATTTTACTAAGGAGTCAAATCCAATTCCCACACTAAGGGTATTGGTTAGTATTATGGGTGTTTCTAAAGTTCCTAGTTCATTTATTTGCATAAGTCCTGTACTTTTTCCAAATCCATTTATAACATATGTGGCTGCCACTAATTTTTCTTTAAAAAGATTTCCTTCATGGGGAACTATGGCCGTGACCCCTGTTTGAATGTGATCATCATTTAATGTATAATTCCCTACTTTTACTCCTAAAACATCTGTTATTAAATTATTCTTACCTGGCTTTAATCTGCCAATATTAATTTCATAATCTCTAATTCTTTTGTTAACTGTCATGCTCCCCCTCTTTTCTGTCTTTTTATTTAGATAATGCCTTTACAGGTTCATTGTTTTCACCAACAAATGTACGTCCCCATCCTGTTACTATGGAAAAACCAATTACTACTAGTAAAGCCCAACAATATATAATCCATGGTGCCATTTGTGTAGGAGTTAAAGCTGGTACTAAATCTCCAAATTGTCCACTAGCCTCCTTTGCCAAGGACTGGGCCAATAATAAAGCTGGAGTCCAAGGTAAGGAATAGGCTAGGGTACAAGCCGTTGCATCTAATAGATTAGCCCTTCTATAGGGATGAATTTTGTATTTTTCACCTAAGGGCTTAGCATAGGATGTTCCTATGGCTAAAATCGGAGGTGCATTAAGTCCCATAATAGCTGACATTATACTTACTAGTAATGCTATTGATGCTTCCACTGCAGCTACAGTTTTTACGAACTTTTCTGCCAATTCTAATAATTTCTTATCTCCTCCACCAGCTTTCATAATGTGTACACAGGATAATATGAGTAAAGCCAATATACATATTTCTATCATTCCAGCCACGCCATTTACTAAAACTCCACCTACAGCTCCATCCTTTATATAGAACAGATTTGAAAAACTATTTAACCCAAAAGGTATGGCTATACAAATAGATACTATAGTACCTATAGTTGTAGCATATATAATATCTCCCTTTTTAATGGCAATATAAATGGTAATAGCTGCTGGAATTAACATTATGAGTCCTTTTGGATTCATGTACCTAGCTAATGTCTCATATGGTACATTAGATACACTTCCTCCACCACCAAACATAACTATTATTATTAAAGTCATTATGGATGCCGTAATGGAATATCTTAATCTGGACTTTACAACGCCACCCACATCAGCTCCTTGGCTAGCTGCAGAACATATGGTTGTATCCGATACAGGAGCTAGATTATCCCCAAATGCTCCTCCTCCTACAATAGCCCCTGCAAGTATAACTGGATTTGCTCCTAATAATACTCCAGCTGGATATAATACGGACATACCTGCCACTATTGTTCCAAAACCAGTTCCTGCAGCAGTAGCAAATAGTGCAGAAGATAAAAATGTAATAATTACAAATACCATGCCTTTAGCTCCCACATGATAAGCTCCCCAAATTACACCTTGTACTAGTCCTGATGATCTTAATACGGATGCAAATACTCCAGCAAAGATCCAACAGGCTATTGGTATGATGGCAATCTTATCAGCCATACCTTCTATGACAGTTTCTGAATACTTAATCTTATCCTTAGCTAAAAAGAATGTAATCATTATTCCAGCCATGGAACCAACCCACATTCCCTTTACATCAGGTGCTTTTAATACAGAAATATAGATGGCCACAAATAAAAAGATGAAAAATGGTAAGAAAGAAGTCCAGGGACCTCCATAAAATGATAATTGCTTTTCTTTACTCATTACATATCCTCCTTTTTCATTTTAATTATTCTAAAAAGCAATTATCATGCCATATGTATGACCTACTGCACCATATGATTTTACAGAAGTTAAGTCGTGTCATCATTTTGTAAATTCCGAAAATTTGAAATTTATTTCACTCCTAATGAAATAGATTTCACTTTCTCACAATATTATATTCTTTTATTTTATTAAATAGTTGTCTTTTGCTTATGTTCAATTTTTCTGCAGCATATGCCACATTATAATCATGGGCCTTTAATACTCCTGTTATATATTCTTGTTCTAAATTTTTTCTATATTCCTTTAAGCTTTTGTATTCTTCTATTGACCTTTCCCTTATGGATATATCTCTTTTTCTCATTATTCCATCTTCTGACAAAACTACTAATCTCTCTATAATATTCTTAAGTTCCCTTATATTTCCTGGGTAATTATAATTTAATAAAAATTCCATGAGACTATCTTCAACCTTATGTATGGTTTTATCCATATTTTTCTCACTTTTTCCAATGAAAAATTCAATAAAATCTTCTATATCTTCCCTTCTATCCCTTAAGGATGGTATGTCTACAACAATGGTACTTATCCTATAAAATAAGTCCTTTCTAAATTTATTTTCTTCTATAAGTCTGTAAATATTTCTATTTGTAGCACATATTAACCTAAAATCTACTTTTATAGTTTCATTACTGCCAATTCTCTCTATTTCTTTATTTTCCAAAGTTCTTAAAATTTTAACTTGGGTATTTAATCCCAGGTCTCCTATTTCATCTAAAAACAAAGTGCTTCCATGAGCTGCCTCAAATTTCCCTATTCTATCCTTTAATGCACCTGTGAAGGCCCCCTTATGGTACCCAAACAATTCAGATTCGATTAAATTTTCAGAAAAAGAATTGCAGTTTACAGCCCTAAGTTTTCCTTCTTTTCTATTACTATTATTGTGAATATAATTTACTAATACATCCTTACCTACCCCTGATTCTCCTAGTAGTAAAATATTCACATTCCTATCGGCAGTTTTCTTACAAATCCTTAGAACATCATTAAATGTCTTATTTTTACTTTTAAGGATATGATTATTATCTATATTCTCATTTCTCAAGTTCTTTTCTATTGATTTAATTTCTTCTATTATTTTTTTTGGACTACATCCCTTTATGAAATAGGTTTCCGCCCCTCTTTTCATGGCACAAACGGCATTTTCTATAGTTCCATATCCTGTTATAATTATGACCTTAGTACTTTCATTTACTGACTTTATTCCTCTTAGTAGTTCCATACCATCCATCTTAGGCATTTTCAAATCACTAAATACTATATGATACTCATTATTTTTAACCTTAAATAGGGCCTCTTCCCCATCTTTAGCTTCATGAACATTGTAACCCTCGTCTTCTAGTATTATTTTTAAAGTTTCCCTATAATTTTTTTCATCATCTACAACTAATATGTTCATACCTTTATCCATTACAATCACCTCTTAAAGGTAGCCTTACTTTAAAAGTAGTTCCTTCTCCAACTTTGCTTTTAACGCGTATGTCTCCTCCATTTTTTTTCACTTCATTATATACTATATAAAGTCCCAATCCAGTACCCTCATTGGGTCCTTTTGTTGTAAAAAATGGATTAAATATGTTCTCCAAATCCTCTTTCTTTATTCCACTTCCCGTGTCTATACATTTAATTATTAAATCTTCATTTGTTGTTTTAATATCTATAATTATGGTTCCTCCATCTTTCATAGCATAAATACTATTAGATATTAAATTTATCAATATGTGCTTAATAGATTCTTCGTTTATGTATATATAACTTCTCTTTCCTATTATCTTTCCTTTTATATTATTTTTTTTCATTATAAGTTCTTCTAATTGGATTATATTCTCTATAATTTTTTTAATTTCTATCTTTCTTATTTCCATATTTGTCATCCTAGAAAAATTGAGTAAATTATCTATTATATTACTTGCTCTATTAACAGACTCATCTATGACGTTTATGGCCCTTTCTATCTTTTCTTCATATTTTATATTCTTCTTTAATATATAAAGATAGTTCACAATGACTCCTAAGGGGTTTCTTATTTCATGGGCCACCCCTGCAGCTAACTGGCCTACTGCCATCATCTTATTAGACTGTAGCATCTTTTTTTCACTTAATTTCCCCTTTGTTATATCCTTTATCATTATGAGTATTCTAATTTCATTGTCCTCTAGGAAAAAGGTATTTAACTCATATATTCTATTTTTCCACTCATATTCCATAACCACATTTTCATTTTTATTTATAATTTCCTTTAAATATTCTTCATCATATGGAAATAATTTGTCTTTAAATAAAATGAGCTCATTATTTATTATTTCGTCCTTATCCTTATGGACAAATTGGCATAAACTCTTGTTTACGTCCCTTATTATTAATTCCTCATCTATAACTATCATAAAATTAGTTAGTCCATCAAAAATTGTTTGTAAATTCTTTTTACTATTATAAATTTCTATAGTTTGCTTCCTTACTTCCCTCTTTAAATTTTTATTCCATATACACAATATATATATGGCCATTAAAAATATTATGGAAAATATGAATAAAAACAACTTTATTTTATTAAATACACCATCCTTAACTATGGGAGTTGATATACCAAACCATTTTTGCTGAATTTTTACCATTACACCCTTTTTTCTTAAAGCATATATGGATTTATTTATTATATTGAGTAGAATTTTATCTTTCTTATTTACTGCTAATACAGTTTCATTTTCATACATATGATTGTCTAATATTTTTAACATGTTCTTTCTACTGGATTTTTCCACGAAATAGCTTATTACAGGCTCATCCCCAACAACAGCATCTGCTTTATTATTAAGTATAAGCTCAATAGCTTCATTTATATCCTTAGTATATATAAAGGTTATACCCCTAGTATTTTTTTTCAAGAACTCTATGGCATAATCACCCCGAGGAACAGCCACCCTTTTATTAGGTAAATTTAAATAGGATTTAATGTTTCTCTCATTTCCCCTAGTTAATATTACTCCCCTCATATTGTATATGGGATCTGAAAATAAGTAGTGTTTACTTCTCTCTTTAGATTCAAACATATCACATATTTGAGTTTCTTTATTTTTTAATGCTACTAGGGCCTTATCCCATACGTAGGGTTTTATCTTAATATCCTTTTCAATTTCTATAGATAAAGCTCTCATATAATCTATAACAATTCCTTTATATTGATTGTCTTCTTCATCTAAGAATCTAAGAGGGGGAGCATTCTTATCTCCCCCATAAATAATAACCTTATTTTCCTTTAGCCAATTCTTTTCCTCTAGGGTAAATTCATTTAAAGAAAATATTTCCTTCCATATGCTGCTACCCAATTCTTTCTGTAGATATATATTTATTCCTAATAATATGATTATAACTCCTAAGAAAAAAGAGTATATTATTTTTCTTTTCATAATTATCACCTAGAATCACACTATCTTCTATTGAGGAAAAAATGTTTTTATGGACTCTATTACATGATCTAGTTCTTCCCTATTCACCCAATAATTAGTAACAAATCTATACATTCCATCTTCTGGTGGATTTATTAATATATTTTTATCTCTCATATATTGTACAAATTCGTCCACATCATGGTGAATTTTCTCCATATTACAAAATACCATGTTTATATGTATCTCCTCTAAATTAACTTCTATACCTGTTATCTCCTTTAGTTTTTTTCCTAAATATTTGGCATTTTCATGGTCTTCATCAATTCTTTTAACCATTTCCTTTAATGCCACAAGGCCTGCAGATGCTAAAAAGCCTACTTGCCTTAATCCTCCACCCATTAATTTCCTATTTTTCCTTGCCTTTAATATAAAGTCTTTACTTCCAGCTAATATGGATCCTACAGGAGCACATAATCCCTTTGATAGACAAAACATTACAGAATCACAATATTTTGTAATGTCTATTACCTCTACTCCTAAACTAGCTGCCGCATTAAAAACTCTAGCTCCATCTAAGTGTACAGGTATCTCATATTTCTTAGCAATTTCATAGATTTCTTTCATATTATCTATTGGTACAACCTTTCCTACGGAATGGGCATTTTCCATACATATTAATCCTGTATGAGGGAAATGTATATCATCCTCTTTTCTTATCTTTCTTTCAATTCTAAGAGGATCCATTATACCACCATCCGTATCTACAGTTCTCAATTGAACCCCTGCTATTACAGATGCAGCTCCTACTTCATGGGCAACTATATGACAATCATCTCCTAATATTACCTCATCTCCCCTTTTACAATGGGTAAATAAAGATAATTGATTTCCAAAGGTTCCACTTGGTACAAACAAAGCTGCCTCTTTGCCCACTAATTTTGCTGCATATTTTTCTAGCTCTTTCACCGTAGGATCATCTTCATATACATCATCCCCAACTATGGCCTTAAACATGGCTTCTCTCATTTTGCTAGTTGGTTTTGTTACCGTATCACTTCTCAAATCTATTATCTTCATGCTTATCTCCTCCTAAGTTAGATCTTAAAATAAATTCTTCTTCATAGAATTATTCTATAAATTTAAATTTTATCCTTTAAATAGTGTTTACACTTTTGGTATAATAATTTAATCACTAAAAGGAGGGATTCAAATGTCAGCATTAGTGTTTGGTCACAAAAACCCTGATACAGATTCAATAACTTCGGCCATTGCCTTTTCCCATTTAAAAAATCAATTAGGTCTTAACTCTATCCCTTGTGTATTAGGGTCTATTAATAAGGAATCAAAATATGTATTAGACTATTTTAATGTGGATGAACCAATTTATATAGACAATGTAAAAACCCAATTAGAAGATTTAAATTTAAAAAAAGTGACAGGCCTTTATCCAGAGGCATCAATCTTAACAGCTTATAAGAGTATGCAAGATAATAAATTAAAAACTCTACCTATTATAAATGAAGATGGAAAGTTACTAGGTATAACTACCATGTATGATATAGCCGTATCTTCCATAAAGGGAAACTTTTATCATTTAAATACAACCTTGTCTAATGTGGCAAAGGGATTAGATGGAACTATTATTACGGGAGATGAGAGAATTTTAGATGGAAACATATTAGTTGCGGCCTTCTACTATGAAAGTTTAAAGGGAAGATTATCTTCAAATACTATAGTTATAGTTGGAGATAGATATGACATTATAGAATATTCATTAGAATCTAATGTACAACTGTTAATCATTACTGGCAATCAAGAGATTCCAGCAGAATACATAGAAGATGGAAAGAAAAGAAATATTCCTATAATTTCAGTGCCTACGGATACATATATTACATCAAAAATAATAAATCAGTGTAATTTTGTATCATCAATTATGAAAAGAAAAGACCTTGTAAAATTTAAGCTTACAGATTATACAGAAGAAATAAAAGATGAGATGGTTAATACTAATTTTAGTAATTATCCTGTAGTAGATGAAAACCATATATTCAAAGGTTTCATAAGTAGAAAACACTTATTAAGCCCTGTAGGTAAAAATGTGATCCTTGTAGATCATAACGAATATGGACAAAGTGCTGAAGGTTTAAAGGAAGCTAATATTCTTGAAATAGTAGACCATCACAAATTAGGAGATATAGCTACAACTACTCCAATTAACTTTAGAAATATTCCGGTAGGTAGTACATGTACTGTTGTATATAGTTTATTTAAGGAAAACAATATAGAAATTCCTAAGACTATTGCAGGCGTATTGTTATCAGGTATCATATCTGATACTCTTTTCTTTAAATCTCCTACTACTACCTTCTTTGATAAAGAAGCAGTAGACGCATTAAATAAAATATTAAATTTAAATTTAGAGGAATTCTCCACTAACATGTTTAAGGCAGGTACTTCTTTAGAGGGCCAAACTATTGAGGAAATATTCTTTAAAGACTTTAAAGAATTTGATATTGAAGGATTTAAAGTGGGAGTAGGACAAGTATTTACTCTAGCCGTTGAAGACATATTAAATAAAAAAGAAGAATTTTTAGAATTTATAAACTCCATACACCATGCTAAGGATTATCACCTTACCCTATTGCTAGCTACGGATATTATTAATGAAGGATCTTATTTATTGTTTGAATCTAACAATAAGCAAATTATTCCTATAGCCTTTAATGTGGATAATATACAGGGAGTATTCTCTTCAGGAGTAGTTTCTAGAAAGAAACAAGTAATTCCTAGAATTACAGATGCAATAAATACATTAAAATAAAACCATAAAGAAAGTCCCTAGTTTATAGGGACTTTCTTTATGGACAAAAAATAATTTAATAATAATATGATTTAACAATAAAAGTTATTAGATTGATTTATTTATTAATAATTTAAATACTTCTAATTGCTTCCTATGAACCTTTGACATCATTTCAGGATGCCATTGTACTCCTAGCACAAACTTATAACCCTTATGCTCTATTGCTTCTATTATATTGTCACTGGCCCAAGCAATCTTTTTTATGCCTTTTCCTAACTTCTTTAATGATTGATGATGAACACTGTTAACCCATATTTCTTTTTGACCAAATGCCTCATATAAACTGCTATCTTCTACTATTTTTATCTTGTGACTTACTTCATATCTAGGTAATATGTTAGACATATGTTTCAAATCTGTATCCAATTGACTATATATGTCTTGATATAGATTTCCTCCAAAGTGTACATTAATCAATTGACAACCTCTACAAATTCCTAATATAGGTTTATCTCTTTTTAATACGGCTTTTAATAATTTCAGTTCAAACATATCCCTTTTGGTATTGATATGATCTATATTTTTATGGAGTTCTTCATCATAATGTTTTGGATGTATATCAGATCCTCCTGTAAATAAAAATCCATCCATCTTATCTACTATGGCTTCTATGTAATCATCATCCATAATAAGTGGAATAGCTACAGGAATTCCTCCAGCCCTCTTAACACATTCTGAATAATCCATAGTACTCATTAGCATATTTTGATCAACCATTCCCCTTACCCTTCCATTTAAATGTTCATGAGCATTAACATGATATGTAGTCAATCCTATAGTAGGCTTCATATACAATCCCACCTCTTTATCCTTTTATTATGCTATATTAGACTATCAAAAATAATATGCCCTTTTTATTTATGATTCCCTAATAAAACAAAAAAACATGGACAAATTAATCCATGTTTTTAGCTTATTTTAACTTTTTAATAAAAGCTACCTTTAAATAATTACCCTCTTTAAAGTTTTTATTTACTCTGAAATCTGAAGGTAGGGAGAATTGTTCTAATATTTTATATTTTCCCTTCATTTCTTTAAATGCAGTTTCTATAAATCCTTTAAACTTTTTCATATCAAAGGTACTACAATTGGTAGATGCCACTATTACTCCATTATTCTCTGTTATGGCTATGGCTTCCTTTAATAAATCCTTGTAATCCTTTGACGCACTAAATTTAAACTTTTTAGATTTTGCAAAGCTTGGTGGATCTA
Organism: Anaeromicrobium sediminis; assembly: GCF_002270055.1. Classification (NCBI taxonomy): domain Bacteria; kingdom Bacillati; phylum Bacillota; class Clostridia; order Peptostreptococcales; family Thermotaleaceae; genus Anaeromicrobium; species Anaeromicrobium sediminis. The sequence goes on from NZ_NIBG01000007.1 coordinate 170,565, forward strand.
GGATTACCATATCAAATTTCAATTCCTTTTTAACAGCATATTTAAAATAGTTAAATACATCTTCTACTACTATGTCTTCAGCTTCATAATCTATATTATTTATGGAAAAATGCTCTATGGTCTTACTTAAACTCCTATTAGCCAAATCCACACTAGTAGTTTTTTTAGCTCCCCCTAGGGCTGCAAATATGGAAAATGCCCCCGTATAAGAAAAAGTATTAAGAACAGTCTTTCCCTTTGCATATTTATCCCTAATAGTCCTTCTCACATCCCTTTGGTCTAAAAACACTCCTACCATGGCTCCCTCATTAAGGTATATAGCAAAATTTACACCATTTTCCTTAACTATAATAGGATTTTCTGCCTTTTCACCCATTACAAAATCATTATCTTCTATGTATTTACCTGATGTATCAAATCTCTTCTTTTCATATATTCCTTTAAATTCAACTAATTTCTTTAAAGAATTTATTACTTCATCTCTAAACTTATATATTCCTTTACTATACCAATTTATAAGATAGTACCCATCAAAATATTCAACAGTAAAGCCTCCAATTCCATCTCCTTCTCCATTGAATACCCTAAATGCCGTAGTATTTTTACTACTATAAAAGGATACCCTTTTATTTAAAGCTGATACTAGTTTCTTTTCAAAGAATTTAATATCTATCTTTTCATTTTCCTTAGTAGTTAAAACCCAACCTAGCCCTTTGTTTTGTTTTCCGTAATATCCTCTTCCTATAAACTTGTTTTTTTCTGTCACAAGCTTTATTATTTCACCTTCATTTTTCAAATCATTTCCATTTATTAATGCTTCCTTAAAAATTAATGGATATCCATTTTTAAATTTGTCTGCAAATTTTGATTTAACTTTTAATATAATTTCTCTGCTCATAATTCCATCCTATCTATTCTTTTTCAATACCTACTATTATATCTATTTTATCCCAAATTGCCTATATGTTATTTTATAATTTAATTTTCTTCAGAATAAATTTCTTTTCCATCTTCTAACAAACTAATTTTTTTAATAATTCTATTAGTTCCTCTCCTAGATATATTATCTATTAAAACCCCTTCTCCATTAAGGGATATTTGAATTCCTATGGGATCATTTTCTCCCTTTTCATGAAAATCAATCCTCACATCTGTAGCTCTTTTTAATAATTCTTCATCTAATATGAATACAACAAAATGGGTACGGTCCATATCCTTGAATTGAAAATATATTAATTTATCTTCTTTATCTTCTGGTACAACCGTGTCCACGTTTATATATTTAATTTCTTTATTTTCCTTATTTAATATGAATCTTGCTACTCCTCGTTCTTTTTTTCTTTTAAAAAGAGTAATTCTACTATGTACTAATTCTACTTCACTTATACTAGTCATTTTATTTTCATCTAAATAATCATATATCTGTGTTTCAATATCCCTATTATCTTTAAAAGTATTTTCAGAACTGACTCCACAAGATGTAAATAATACTACCATACAAAATAATAAAACTATTTTTTTCACTGTTCCTTTCAAATAACATTCACTCCCATATGACCATATTAATTTTTTTCTAATATCCATTTATAAAACTTTTCATCTTCCTCATACAAGTCCATTCCTACCTTTAAAAGTACCCTTTGAGAAGGCACATTATGTTTTTGTGTAACTGCAAATACGGATTTTGTCTCTTCCTGTTCAAATGCCCATTTAATAATAGTATTTAGTGCCTCTGTCATATAGGATTTCCCTCTATATTCTTCTTCCATGCCATACCCAACTTCTATCTTACCATCCTTATCTGGTATATGCTTAAATCCTACCCTTCCTACGACACGATTTTCTTCTTTCAATATTATTTGCCAGTAGGTGTAGAACAGATAGTTTTTAGGATCTTTTTTTATATTATTTATTTTTATTTTATATACAATTCTCATGAGATTGCTTAGTTGTCCATTAGATTTCAGTCCAGCTTTTCTTTCTACCAATTCCTTATCTACAAGACTATTCTCTAATTCCTTTAAAGTTAGTGGTACTAATCTTAATCTATGTGAATTCAATTCCATCAATAGGCCACCTACTTTCCCCTTAATAATCTTTCATATTTAACCCCAAATAAATTATATTATAAAAAAGTCTTTATTATAAAGATTTTTTGGAAAATGTTCCATTGAAATTTTAGTATATAATAAATTAGGATTTTTTACACACACCAGGTTTTTCGGTATAATTTGGATAAAGTGATTTTATAGGAGGTATTTAACTTGGGCTTAATTCCATTATTTATATCTGTAATTATTTATTCAATACAAGGTCTTTCTAGAAGTTTACAACGATATATGGGATACTACTTAATAGAGGATTCTCCCCTTGTTACAGCTTTATTTGCACTAATTGTAACATTGTTTCAATTCGAGAAGCTCATTACTGACCCTAGTGATTTCAGTTCTGTAGACTACAGATTTTTACTAGGATTTGTAGTTATTATGGCATTAGTCACTATATCTAATCGCCTTAGGGTAAAAACACTTCGCATATATAATATACCTAAAGATATAGTCATAGATATATTAAATGAAAATTTTAAAAAGCATAAATTAAATTTAGTTAGGGATAATGATACTTATTCATCCTATAAAGTAGATGACACTAATATTAATTTTAAATTAGATGATAGTATGCTTGTTGGAGATGGTTTAGTTCTTCGACTAAATGGATATAAGGAAATATTAGATTTCCATAGCTTTTGGGATAATTTAAAATATGACTTAGAAAATGAACTATCACCTGAAGATAATAATATTAATCCATCAGAATTAATATTATCACTTATAGGATTATTTATTATAGTTTATTTTTCTTATGCTATAAACTTTGGAATATAATATAAAAAATACTATTCTACATTAATAAAATGAGGATAGGCCCATTGAAAAGTAAAGTAATCATAATCTTTTATCTATTAGATAAAAGATTTTTTTATTGGATAAAAAACCTAATGATTTAACTGACCTTTGTCATACATTTATAAAGTATATATAAGTAACAAAATTGGTAAAATAAAAATGACATTTTAGAACAAACAAGGGCGGTATAATAATGCATATAATCGTTTCTCTTTTATTTATGATAGTTGCTTTCAAGTGGGGAGATTTGAAAAATTGGAAATTATATTATCCTACAATCTTATATTTTGCTATTGGTGATTTGGCCTATAACTTTTTAACATGTAATAATCCCCTTTGGATATATGAGTCTCCAATTTTTACACACACATTTAGTGATTTACTAGTACTATCTATAGCTTTTCCTTCTTTTGTTTTAGTTTTTTTACCACATTATCCGGATGGATTTATGAATCAAATAATTTATATAGGAATCTGTGTGTTTATTTGTTCAATATTAGAGTATATTTCCTATTCTCTAGGTTACTTTTCTTATCACAATGGATGGAGTATTTGGTGGTCAGCTATACTTTATTGTATTGCTTTCCCCCTATTGATTCTTCACTATAAAAAACCCCTTTTGGTTTGGCCTATATCCATTGTATTAGCTCTTGGTACTTTATTATTATTTGATATACCTTTAAAAATCTTAAAGTAGAGCTTTTAGACAACAGGATATAATAAATAATTGTATGGAGGTTAATAATGAACAGTCAATATCCTTCTTGGGAGCATATAGTAGAACTTCGCATAAAGTTAAGAGATGCCAATTTATCATATTGGTTTCATCATGATTTGTTTTCATTCGGCTGGTGGATAATTGTGTTTTTAACTATAGCTCCTTGGATAATATGGTGGAAGCTTGTGAATAAATCACGACTAACAGAAATATTGTTATATGGATCTTTTATATCAATATTAACAACAGTCTTAGATGTACTTGGTGCTACTTTTGTTCTTTGGGGATATCCTACTATGTTAGAGCCAGGAGTACCGCCTATGGTTCCTGCTAATTTGTCAGTTTTCCCTGTAGGTTATATGTTATTATATCAATATTTCCCCAAATGGATAAAATTTTTAATTGCTGCTACAGGCATGTCTTTTATCTTTTCTTTTATTGGAGAACCTGTTTTGGCATGGTTAAATATATATGAGAATAATAATTGGAAATCTATATATTCTTTTCCTATTTATATAATAATTGCACTATTCTTTAAATACATAATTGAAAGAATCATATCAAGACAGAGAATTGAACAAATTAAGAAATAAATATTTAAACATTCCAAGAAAAATACGTTAGAAATTAGGAATCAGATTCCATTTCTAACGTATTTTTTGTCTTAGGTCTAGTTGGTTTTCCCAAGAAGTTTTACACAAATATGTTTTTATTTTGTGTAACTAGAAATTTATTGAAGTGTTTTGGTACTATTATAGTATAATAATGAAAAAAGATAATAATAAAACTGAATTGAGGAGTGATACTTTGGATGTTATTAAAGCAAATCGACGGAAAATTGAAAATATATTTGCCATGTGCATTTTAACAGTTTTCATGGGGCAAATCTATATAAGCCCTTATACTTACGGTTTTAGGTTATCTTTAGCTGTTGTTGTATTGTCTTTATTTCTATTATATTTTAAGGATTATAACGAACTTCTTATTTGCACATTGGTAGGATTTTTAATGTTTGCCTTTAGGGGTATGATTACATATCTAAGTAGCGGCAACTTAACTTTAAGCGATGTGGCCATGATATATATACCTGTAATTGCCTTCTATATCCCCTTTGGATTACTCTTTCGTCTATTAGAAGTACGAGCCATGTCTAATAGACCCCTTAATTTCATGCTGAGTCTATGGGTTTGTGATTCCTTTTCAAACTTAATTGAAGCCTGCTTTCGTAAGGTTTGGACATCAGGCCCCTTTGATAAGATTGTTATGGCCATCATCATAATGGGAGGGTTAAGAACCATTGTGACTTATATGGTTTATTGGTTGAGTAATTACTATGTGAGTCGATTTAAAATAGATCAAAAAGAAAAGTATTATAAAGAACTAGTCCTATTTACATCACGATTAAAAACAGAACTTTTTTTCTTAAAGAAATCAAGAAGCGAAATAGAAAGCACAGTATCCTTCCTCCATGAATATTATCAGAAGGTCAATGACCCAGATTTAAAGGGACCACTTCTTAAAATTGCAAAGGATATACATGAGGTAAAAAAGGATTATCTTCGAGTTATAGCTGGTATGGAATCGGCTTTTACTATGAAAAGTCCAATTAACTATATGAGTAATAGGGATATACTCTTTATCATTAAAGATAACATGGTTAAAATTGCACAAAAGCAACATAAGAAAATAATTGTAACAGTTGACTATAATACTTTATTTACCTTAAAGGAATATTATCCAATTATATCTATCTTAAATAATTTAACCATTAATAGCATAGATGCAATTCATAACTATGGACATGTTTATATTGATTGTCTTTACACAGATGATTTAATTAGATTTAGGGTTAAAGATAATGGAGTAGGTATAAGAGAAGATAAATTAGATGCCATATTTGGAGCTGGATACTCAACTAAATATGATAAAGTCACAGGAGAAATGTCTAGTGGTATTGGTTTAACACATGTGGAACAAATTGTAAAAAAACATTTTGAAGGTCATATTAGTGTAAGGTCTGAGTTAGGTAATTTTACAGAATTTATTGTGGAAATACCTTATGTAAAAGTTGGTGGAGGTCTATCAAATGATACATTCAATTTACGTTGTAGATGATGATATAAGTATAGTAAATGTTTTAAATAACTTAATAGATGAACATTACCCAGGCTCCTTTACTGGCATGGCCACTACAGGTAATAAAGCAATAGAAGAAATAATTAAACTTAAACCAGATATTGTTTTGCTTGATTACCTACTTCCCGATAAGGATGGTCTTGAAGTCATTAGAGAAATTCAAAGTGTATATTTACCTGTAATTATTATGATTTCAGAGGTTTCTGATAAAAATATGATTGCAAAGGCATATAATAATCATATTGAATTTTTTATTAATAAGCCTATAAATGTTATAGAAGTCATGGCCGTAATAAACAAGGCTAAAAAATATTTAATGATGGAAAATACTATAGATTACTTTAGGGAAGCATTTACAAACCTTAATTATTTATCAACCTTTGAATCTAGAAAAAGACCTATTAGTAGGCATGAAAAAATCAAAAGGCTTTATAGTAAGTTAGGTATTATAGGAGAAAGTGGTTGTGAAGATCTTATTAATGCTCTTATGTGGGTTCTTGAGTTAAATGGTAATAAATATAGGCTTTCAGATATGTACAAATCCCTTGTGGAAAATCCTGAGGATAAAAGTCAGTTATATGCAATTGAGCAACGGATACGGCGTACTATTACAAAGGCATTTAACACTATGGCTTCCCTTGGTGTGGAAGATTATCTAAATCCCGTCTTTGAAAATTACAGTGCTCAAATATTTGATTTTAATGAATTACGTAAACAGATGAATTATTTAAAAGGTCGATCCCAGGAACAAGGAAAAATTAATATAAGAAAATTCATTGAAAGCAGTATTGTAATCTTAAATAATGTGTGTGAATAAACAAAATTTAAAATAGTCAGAAAATAATAAGTCTGTAGTAGTCTTTTTCTGTCTTTTTCCGTCTGAAAGAATGTATTTTTATATTAACAAAATATAATAGACAAAAAATATTTAGAAGGGAATGAAGATATGAAAAAAATGAAATTAACTACGAAAATCTTTCTTGGACTTATTATTGGTATTCTTGTTGGTTTATTAATGCAAGGTACACCAGATGTGGCTCAGACATACATAAAGCCATTTGGTACGTTATTCATTAACATGATTAAAATGATTATTGTACCATTAGTATTTTCATCACTAATTGTAGGTGCTGCAAGTATTGGAGACGTAAAATCTCTTGGTAGAATTGGTGGAAAAACGGTTATTTATTATTTAGTAACAACAGCTGTTGCCGTTTCTATTGGATTATTTTTAGGTAAAGTAATGAACCCAGGTGCTGGACTCACTATTCCTGTAGGCGCAGAACAGGCTGCTAAAGAAGCTCCTTCCGTTGTTTCTACATTACTTAATATTATTCCTAAAAATCCTCTAAAGGGATTAGTTGATGGAAATATACTTCAAGTTATTACTTTTGCTTTATTCTTAGGTGTGGGATGTACTGCCGTTTCGGAGGATAAATCTAAACCTTTTGTTAACTTCTTTGATAGTCTTGCAGAAATCATGTATAAGATTACAGCCTTTATTATGGAACTTGCTCCTTATGGAATCTTTGCATTAATTGTTCCTGTAGTATCTCAATATGGAATAGATGTATTAAAACCACTTAGTATGGTAATTTTAGCAGTTTATATTGGTTGTGTATTACATGCAGTTTTAGTATATTCAACAGCTGTAAAAATCTTTGCCAATATAAGCCCAATAAAATTCTTTAAGGGAATTGCCCCAGCTGCAATTACAGCCTTTAGTACAACAAGTTCATCAGGAACACTACCTGTAACAATTAAATCAACTCGTGAAAATTTAGGAGTTTCAGAAAAAATCACAAGTTTCGTTCTTCCTTTAGGCGCCACTATAAATATGGATGGTACAGCGTTATATCAAGGTGTATGTGCACTATTTATAGCACAAGTATATGGAGTAGAATTAACCCTTGCTCAAATGGCAACTATCATATTAACTGCCACATTAGGTTCTATCGGAACAGCTGGCGTACCTGGTGGTGGATTCATAATGTTAACTCTTGTATTACAGTCAGTAGGATTACCTCTTGAAGGTCTTGTTCTAATTGCAGGTATTGATAGAATACTAGATATGGCAAGAACATCTGTTAATGTAATAGGTGACGCATCATGTGCAGTAGTTGTTGCATCTACAGAAAACAACTTAGAACCTACTAGTTCTGAAATATCTAGTAAGTAATGGTGATCCTATGAAAAAGACAGTAGGCATTGTAGGTGGTATGGGGCCAATGGCCACCATTGATTTATTCAAAAAAATTGTTCATAATACCCCTGCCGATTCAGATCAAAGTCACCTTCATATAGTTATAGATAATAATACATCCATACCAGATCGATCCACTTATATTTTAAGTGGTGGTGAAAATCCAACCAGTGAAATTTCATCGTCTGCTAGAAATTTAATATCAATTGGGGCAAATATTATTATAATGCCGTGTAATACAGCCCATTATTTTTATGATGATGTTTATGAAACTATTGAGGATTTAATTATGGATAAGGATGTTATCTTTATCCATATGATAGAAGAAACGGCAAACCATGTTTCTAATAATATGGAAGAGAATGGAAAGGTCTATCTTTTAGCTACTAAAGGTACTTATAAATCCATGATCTACAAAGAAGCTTTCAAAGCTCGTAATATTGAACTTATAGAGCCTACAGTTACTCTTAAGCAAAAGGTTATGGATATGATTTACGATTATAAAAATGGAACATTTGACTATACTCGTGATGATTTGTATGATTTTAAAAATGATGCTTTATCTAGAGGGGCAAAGAAGATAATTCTTGGTTGTACAGAATTACCTCTTATCTTTCAAAAGTTTAATTTAGTTGAAGATACTATAGACCCTACTGAAATACTAGCTAAGGCAGCTATTGAAAAAGCTAATACAGTGGCATTAGAGACTATATAAAAGAAATAAAAATCAATTAGAAGCCCATGAAATTAATCATGGGCTTTATCTATGATCTAATACCTTTAAAATATTATGGATTTTTAATTTTATACTGTTATATGTTTTATATAGTTATCTATATTTCTAATAATTTTACATTTCCTTAAAAATTCTTCATCTTCTATTTTAGAAATATATTCATTTATTAGGGGAGATTTCATATATACATAGTTAAATCTATCTACTGAGTATAGTTTTTTCCCACTTTTAATACAATCTTCAAAAAATATTTTAACAGTCCTAACAGTCATATCCGTAAATTTTATTTGTTTCCATATTTCTTTCTTCATAATAAAAGCTGACTCACATAGTGAATTGACGTATTGATTTTCCAAATTAGGAAATCTAATTGCTAAGGTCTTACTTCCTTCCACATAAGAGTAGTATGTTTGTTTACCAACAATATGTGCATCTGTATACTCAAAAGCATCCATTAAGTCACCTAAAAATTCTGGAGCATAGTAGTCATCATCTTCAAACTTAGATATATAAGGATACCTTGCCTTGTTTATGGCAAAATTAAAACATTCACCTAATGATTTTCGTTCATTCATTATGAATACTTTTACATGATCATAGGGTTTCTTCCATTCTTCCACCTTCATAGAATTATTGTTTAAAATAATAATTAATTCTTTCTTTTTATAATTTTGTCTTTCAAAATTTGAAAATACATTTTCTATTTTGTTTGGACTATTGATACAAGCAATAATAGATACACCTGGTATTTCTCTCTTTTTATAGCCTAAACCCATTTTTTCCAAAATAGTTTCCATTCTATGTCTATAAGTATGTTTTTTAAATACTTCTCTTTGCCCTCGTATTGATAATCGATCTCTTAATTCTTTATGATAAAGTAAAAATTTTAAATATTTTTTTACATCTTCCTCTGTCTTACATAGCGTAACAATATTTGAAAACATTTTTTCTATTCCTATTGAATAACTACTAATAACATTCGTTCCACATGCTAGTAATTCAAATACTCTCCTTGAAAACATAGTAATGCTACTTTTGATAAAATTAACATTTAAAAATATATAATATTTTTTATATATTGAAGCTATTTTCAAATAAGGAATAGGTTTCTTAATATATGGCTGATACAAATCTGGGAATCCATAACGATATTTAAACCTACTATAATACATTCGGTCATAGATATGCAACCCATACTGCAAGGCTGGTTTTAATAACATTTCCATATTCTTTTCTCTTTGAGAATGTTTTTTATGCCAAGTTCCTGCAAAAGCAACTTTTCCAAGTGGATTTTTACCTTTATCTATTGGATTATGCAATTTGGGCTGTGCAGCAAAGAGCAATACATATACATTATTATGTCCTAATATTTTTTTATATCTTTCTATACATCCTTCATCCGTTGTAAATACATAATCAAAATGTTTTGCCGTTTTAATGAAATTTTCAAAAAATATAGGATCTTCCTTATTCCAAAAAACAGTAGGAATATTCATGTCATTGCATGCATTTATCAGATCTTCCATTCTATTGTTTTCTCCAGTAACTGTATGTCTCCATCTACCTTCTTTTCCTAACCATGCAGATTCAACAAAGAGGAAATCTGGATCTTCATTAATCAATTGATATTTCCATTTTTCTATATCTAATTGAATAAGATTACATTCATATTTTAAGCATTCATAACTAAATTCATCTAAAATTGAGACTACTTTTAATTTATTTATGTTATTCAACGAATCATTCCCTCACTTTCTTTCTAGAAATAACTATGGGCCTAATGTAAATTGCCAAAGTTAACTACTTTAATATATTGGGAATCATAATCATCTGTATTTATAATATTTTTTGTATCAAATACTATGGGAGTTCTCATATTTTTTATAAATTTATAATAATTTAATTCTCTAAAGATATCATGATCGGTTAATATTAAAATCATATCAGCATCTTTTACAGAATCATTAATTGATAGAATTTCAATATTTTTATTGTTCACATAGGGGTCATAAATAGTTACTATATAATGATTTTCTTTAAGAAGATTAATAATATCTAGTGCAGGACTTTCTCTTACATCGTCAATGTTTCCTTTATAAGTAATTCCCCAAACTGCTATTTTAGGACTCTTTATTCCATCAAGTAATTGATTTACTTTTGATACTACATAACTAGGCATACTATTATTTATATCTCTTGCTAAAGAAATTATCTTTGCTAAATCAGGACATTTCTTAATGATAAAATGTGGGTCTACAGCTATACAATGTCCCCCTACTCCGGGACCAGGATGATGTACGTTAACTCGAGGATGGTTATTTGCCAATTCTATTACTTTATGGACATCAACATTAAGTCTATCACATATTTTTGCTAACTCATTGGATAAAGCTATATTTACATCTCTAAATACATTTTCAACTACCTTTGACATTTCAGCAGTCTTTATATCTGTTTTTAGTATTTTACCTTTTACAAAATTGATATAAATTTCTTCTGCTTTTTCGGCACAAGTTGAAGTATATCCACCAATTATTCTATTATTAAAAATTATTTCTTCCATAATTTTCGTAGGCAATACTCTTTCTGGACAATGGGCTAAGTAAACATCTATTCCCACATTAAAACCAGCTTTTTCTATAATTGGTCGAATAACTTCCTCTGTTGTATTTGGAGGAATTGTAGATTCAATAATTACTAAATTACCTTTGTTTAAATATGGGATAATCGAATTTACTGCTGATATGACATAACTTAGGTCACAAGTTTTATCTTCTCTTAGGGGAGTTGGTACATCTATCATAAAGGCATCAGCTTTTTCCGGATTCATTTTTGCAATTATGCGTTTTTTACTTACCATATCTTTTATAATTTGATTTAAGTTTGGTTCTCCAATATGAATTTCTCCTCTATTTATTGTTTTAATAACTTCTTTATTTATATCTACACCAACGACTTGGTATCCACTTAATGCAAGAACTGCACAAGTAGGTAATCCAATATAACCAAGACCTATTACGCATATTTTATTCATTCTATATCTTCCTCCATAAATTAATGGTCTTTTTAAAATACTCAATTTTTTAGAATTTCTTGCTTTTTTAAGAAAGATTAGGATCCTTATAATACTTATGGTGATACATTTTTCTAAGCCTAACAGTATTATATATATATATGATTTATGACTAAATATTGTACTATGTACTATGATATTTGCTGATATATTGGTGAAAAGATACTACTTTTATCATATTGGGTGGGATATGTCTATAAAAGTAACCACTAAATGCATAATTTCATAATATATAGTGTTACTACTTAGTATAAGTAAATTAATTACAAAGTAGGTGGAGTAATTGTGGCTGTAGATAAAAAATCAAATAATAATATATGTGATATATGGGGAAGTGAACCAATATTTTCTTTTACTGTTGACGTAGACTGGGCTTCAGAGGATGCCATAAAGTATTGTCACAGTATATTGGAACAACATAAAATAAGACCTACTTATTTCTTAACACATCCAAGTAAGTTTTTATATAGTCTACTAGAAGGCGGTAGTATTAATGCAGGTATTCATCCTAACTTTATTAGCGGCAGTAGCCATGGTAATTCATATACTGAAGTAATTAATTACTGTATGCATCTGTTACCAAATGCAGAGTGTTTCAGATCACATCGATATTATGATGTTAATGACATAACTGACGCTTTTTATGGACTTGGACTTCGTTATGATTCTAATCTATGTACACGTTTTCAAAAAGTTAATCCCTTTATACACAGGTCGGGACTAATAAGATTTCCAGTCTATTTTGAAGATGGAGCATATTTACTACATGAGAAAAGTTTAAACTTTAATTCCGTTGAAAAAAAATTATTTAGTTCTGCCGGGTTAATGGTGATAAATATTCACCCAATGCATATGGTCTTAAATTCTCCCAATTTTTCATACGCTCAAAAAGTAAAAAATCTTTTATCTTCTAAAGAATGGAATTCATTAACTTATGAAGATTTTAAAAAATTGAAATATGCAGGATTAGGTATTAGAGATTTTTTAATCAATTTATTTAAATTTGTTAATAAGAATAATTATAAAATTTACACTTTGAAGGAATTATACGAAATTATTAAGATTCATAATTATCTAGAGTAACTAAATTTAATGTTACTTAAGGGTAATATAAGAGGTGGGAAAATGATAAGTAAAACTGCAAAAGTAGGAAATAATTTCAATATAGGAAAAAACTGTATTATAGGTGAAAATGTTGTTATTCATAACAATGTTACTATATATGATAATACTATAATAGGTGACAATACAGAAATATTTGATAATGCCGTACTTGGAAGACCACCTAGATCTGCTGGTAACTTGGTTCATAAATTAAAAGATGATTATTCAAATCTAGTAATAGGAAAAAATTGTTCCATAGGTGTAGGAGCTGTAGTATATGTGGGGACTGTGATAGGTAATAATGTTTTACTATGTGACTATTGTAGTATACGTGAAGAATGTAAAATAGATGACTATACCACATTAGGAAGACATGTAGCAGTAAATCATAGTGTTACTATTGGAAAAAGAACAAAAATTATCGATAATGCATGTTTAGGATCTTACTTAATTGTGGAGGATGATGTGTTTATTAGTGCAGGTGTAATTTTTACTAATGATAATGAAATGCGTTTGAGTGGAAAGCAATTAGACAAAACATCAGGACCTTGTATTAAGAAGGGATGTAGAATAGGAGGAAATTCTATTTTTTTACCTGGAGTGATAGTTGGAGAGAATTCAGTAATTGGAGCTGGGTCTGTTGTAACAAAAGATATACCCAGTGGAACTGTAGCAATGGGAATACCTGCAAGAATTAAGAAATCTAATTCCTTAGAATAAAAAGGCACATTGACTACTTTACTTTCTAACTCTCAAACATATAACTATTCCTAGTCTATAGATTTTAATTTCGGGTATGTATATCTTTTAAGGTATGCATACTCAATTTATGATTTTGGCATTAATTGAACAACTGGTGAATTGAAGAAAGTATATAGTTTTTCTGCAACAAAGTGCATATATAATCATAGAAATAAAATATGGAAATATCTTTGGTTTAGCTAAATTACTAGTAATTTTGAAAATAGTCCTTAATATCAATTAATAATGAGGTGAAGAAATGACTAAATATGTGAAAATACTTACTACTACTACAAAAGCATATTCTGAACCAGTTAATAACTCTTACGCAAAATTGATACCAACATATATGTCTAGAGAAAAAAGGAAAGATGCTTATACAAAAAATACACTAAAAAAAGATACTGTTAACCAATTGAAGGTAGCCTGCATTTTAGATGAATTTAGTTATGAATGTTTTAAGTATGAATGCAATCTAATCCCTTTAGGTACTTATAACTGGAAGCAAACCTTAATTAAAGAAAAACCACATTTCCTATTAGTTGAATCAGCTTGGACGGGTTTCAAAGGACAATGGAGGGGTAAAATAATAAACTTGAAAAATAATCAAAATAACAAATTGAAAGATTTGGTTAATTGGTGTAATAAAAATAACATACCTACAGTCTTCTGGAATAAAGAAGACCCTGGGCACTTTGAAGAGTTCATAGCAGCAGCTAAACTTTTTGATTATATTTTCACTACTGACTCTAATTGTATATCTAAATACAAAAAAGTAATTAGTCATGATAATATCTATCCCTTACCATTTGCAGCTCAACCTAAAATCCATAATCCAATCAACAAAGACAAAGATAAATTAGGAAAAGTAGCTTATGCTGGTAGTTGGTATGCTAAAAAGTTAGCTCAGAGACAAAAGGACTTAGAAAATTTATTAAAACCCTCATTTAAATATGGACTACATATTTATGATAGATTCTATAATTACACAAAATCCAATGATTATAAATTTCCATATATATACCGACCTTATATTAAGGGGTATCTTCCCTATGAACAGATGATTAATACTTATAAAAAGTATGATATTTTTCTAAATGTTAATTCCTCACGTAATAGTCCAACCATGTTTTCAAGAAGAGTCTTTGAATTATTAGCATGCGGAACTAATATTCTTAGCGGTTATTCAATAGGAGTAAAAAATTTATTTTCAGATATGGTTAAAATATGTGAAACACAACAAGATACAGAAAAATATTTGAAAATCCTATTAGAAAATAAGGTTTTAAGAGATAAATTATCAATATTAGGGCAACGAGAAATACTCGGCAATCACACTTATAAGCATAGGCTCGAAACAATAGCTGATAAGATTAACATAAATTATAAAAAAGAAGATCACCCAGGGGTATCAATAATTACATGTACTAATCGTCCTAATAATATTGATAATATATTCCAAAATTATCAGATACAAAACTATAATAAGAAAGAATTTATTATTATTATAAACAGTAATACTATTGATATTGGTAAATATAAAGAAAAGGCTAAAGAACATAAAAATGTACGAGTATTTCAATTAGATGAAAAAACGTCTCTAGGAAAATGCTTAAACTACGGAGTAGAACAATCAAAATTTGAAATCATCTCAAAGTTTGATGATGATGACTACTATGCCCCTAACTATTTAATTGATATAATTAATGCTTTTACTTATACCAATGCATCAGTAGTTGGCAAATATTCAGCTTATGTATACTTTGAAAACAAAAAAATTTTAGCCTTAATGCATCCTAATACAGAAAATAGATATATGGAATTTGTAACTGGTTCAACATTAACTTTCAAGAAAGAAGTATTTAATAAAGTGAAATTTATTAATAAATCCAAAAGTGAAGATACACAGTTTTTAAAAGACTGTACAGCTAATGGTTTTAATATATATACAATCGATAGGTTTAATCATGTATTTTGTAGAAAATCTTCTCTAGAAAAACATAGTTGGAAAATAAGTGATGATGAATTATTAAAAAAATGTAAAATCATTGCCCATACAGATAATTATAAAGAAATTATTACTATATAGACATACTTTGTAAAAGATATTATTAGCACAATAGGAGGTATAAGAAATGATAACTGTTAGAGTACAATGGCCCGAAATAAAAAAAGATACTGTAAGATTTTTCTGGCATACAAATAAAACTGTCCCCTTATTTAGAAAAAATAATTTCTATTTTAAATATGAAGGGTTAAATATTGAAAAAATGCCTATTGAAGTTTACTGGAATGCTTTTCTTGCTCTGATGATTCCAGTGTTTAATATTTGTAAAGAAGATGTTTTATTTATTTTTCCTCATAGTATCCCATCTTTTATGGCTGAAACTTGGATAAATTTTCATAGCGCTAGTAACATTACAATATCCCCTTTATCAGATAAATCCTCTATAGAATTGAGTACAAATCATGACAACTCTACAAATGTTAATTCTAAAGTAGGTGTTCTCTTTGGAGGAGGAAAAGATTCCAGTTGTACTTTCTCTATTCTTTCGGAAGTACATGGAATTGAAAATATATTGCTTATTTCCTATGTATTTGGTTATGATAAATATGCTACAAATAAAATTGACAAAAGAAGAGAAAATATGATTCTAAATCCTCTAAAAAAAGATTTAAATGTTAAGATACAAAAGATAGTTTCTGATTTTCAATCAACTTTGAAAGATCAATCTGCTTTTTATAGTCCTCATACAGCTCTATTCACAGGTACAGTTTTACCAGTGATTATTAAGTATAATATTTCTCTTTTAACTCACAGTAATGAGTTTGTTAACTATTCAACTGGAATTTATAATTCTAATATTACTAGATTTAATTTTAGACTGTCTCGTCCAGAGTATGATAATTACTTGTCAGCACGTATTAATTCATTTTTTAAAACTGATGTTTCAATTAAAAATATAAGTTATTCTCTTTCAGATTTAGCATCATTCAAAATTTTAGCACAAAGATACCCTCACATACTTAAACATATTATGATGTGTGAAACTATTGAAAATCCAAATATAAAGTGGTGTAAAAATTGTTTTAAATGTGCTAAATATGTCTTTTATAGTCTATATACTGGTCATGAACAACATGACATTGACATTGACTACTTCTTTTCAAAAAGTTCATATATAAAAGATGTATTAGAAAGTACAAAAAATCTACAACCTACGGAAAATGGCAACTATCCATTTCATCCTTCTATAGGTTACTTTGAAACCTTCTATCATATGATGGCATCAATTAACCCTGAAGATGTTAAAAAGAGAACTTCTCAAAAGGGTTATCGTAATTTTATGATTCTTAAGAACCGATATGGTAATAAGAAATTTCCTGTTTATGACAGTTTTATTGAACCAGCATTTAAAAAATTATCACTTCCTTTTTCTAAAGAAATTCGAAAAATTATTACTACCCATTGTCCAGAAATTGAGAAACTCCCAGAATATTTTCTATTAGAAGGCATTAAGGTTACAATTGATTATAATTTAAATTGTCATGTGCCTAAAATTTTTAATGTGAATCATGAAAAAAAACTACCTCGATAGTTCTTGCAAGTCTTGGTATAAAAATATCCTCCTAATATTTTATTAGAAGGATATTTTATACAATTTAAAATATATTAAAGTTCAGTGCTGCTATTTGGAAAGACCTAGACTTATTTTAATATCTTTGTTTAGTAATAATAATTGCAATTATATTTAATTTCCAACTCATCAATATTATTTTCTTTAAGCTTTTTTTCGATTACTGCTTTTTTTTCATTGTTGTCCATTATATTAATAGTGTCCATTACTCCTTGGCTTAAGGTTTGAAAGCGGTTAAATGGAATGCCTATAGCAAGCTCGTTGTCCTTCCAACCAGCTTTATGTCTTGTTCCAATACATAGCATTGAAACATTAATATTATTACTCATATATGGTAGCGCAGTGGATTCAGAACATATTCCTTGGTTGCCTACCATTTGATAGGTGGAATGCATGCCGTAAAAATACGAATATCCCTGCAAAATTCTCATTATGTTATAAGGATTTGTTACCATGAGCACAACATCAGGCTCATGGGCGTAATCTTCAAGAGGCTTTACCATAACTCCATAGGCTTTATGGGTACAATAGCACATACGATCTCGGATATTTTTTGCGGTGGTCATATGACGATAGATTCCAAGGTTCTTACCATTTTGTCCCGAACGGTGAAAGTCATCTATTTCAATAAGTCCAAGAGTACGTCCTCCTGCAATGCACACAAGATCGTCTCCACAAGCTTTAAGGCCTGTTCCATTCATTGCCACTTTAACCATAACACAATAATTCATTTTATTAGTGATATGTTTTGCATCAGCAGCTTGAAAATCTTCTTTATTAAACAAAAATTTTACGCCAACAATTTTTCTTTCTAATTGTAATGCACAGTTCATTTTTGCTACTGCTTGTACTATTTTTTCTCTATTCAAGGATTTCACCTCACATTACTTTACTATATTTTATAATTTTCTATACAAGCTGTTCCCTATATATTGAATTAGTTGCACCATAACGAAAAGTAGGAACACAGAAGTGTAGAGCACTGTATTATTAAAACTTTGATACCCATAGTTTAAGGCTACTGCTCCTAACCCACCCGCACCTACTGCACCTGCCATAGTTGTACAGGAAAGATAGGTAATGGTAGCAAGTGTTGTCCCAGAAACAATAGATGGAATAGCCTCTTTTAACATTACTTTAAAGATAATTTGCATATTTGAAGCACCAAATGATCGTGCAGCCTCAATCAACTGTTTATCCACTTGAGCCAATGCATTTTCTAAAATTCTAGCCAAAAATGGTGTTGCCGTAAGGGTTAGGGGCAATATTGCCGCTTTTTCACCTATTGTAGTTCCAACAACCATTCTTGTAATTGGAGAAATTGCAACAATCAATATAATAATTGGAAAAGAACGAATAGTATTAACTATAAAATCTAAAACCTTATAAACCTTGTTGTTTGGTTTTAATCCGTCAGGACGGGTAATAATTAGGGCGATTGCTAAAGCAAATCCTAAAACAAATGCAAATACCATTGTAAAAACTAACATTCTTAAGGTACCGGATATAGACGGAAAAATAATTCCTTTGAAATATTTCCACCACATATTCAAAATTGCTTCGTTAAACATTGTATCCCCCTCCTTGTACATTATCCCTAATAATTTCAGATGAGTTCATAAACTTCCAAATAACATTGTTTTCATTAAGGTATTTTGTTATAACCGGAAGATTTTCATGGGATATATTTATAATTACCGATCCTAAAACACTATTCCGGTAGTTTTCCATCTCTCCACCCAAAATCATAAAGTCAGTTTGAAGTTCTCTTGCCATTTGTGTGATAACAGGCTGATCTGATATTTCTTTAGATAAGAGTATATGCAGATTAATCCCACTTTGTGGTAAAATAATATCCTTATCACCAATAAGGTTTCGAAGGGACTGAGGTTGTTTTAAAAAGATATCTTCAACAAATCCACTCTCTTCTATTCTTCCGTTTTCAAGGATAGAAATATTTTCACATGAGCTTCGCAAAACGGACATTTGATGGGTAACAATAACAATTGTAATTCCAAGTTCATTGTTAATTTTATTTATAAGTGAGATTATAGCCTTTGCGGTTTGAGGATCAAGTGCCGAGGTAGCCTCATCACACAAGAGAATCTTCGGATCCATCGAAAGTGCCCTAGCAATAGCAACACGTTGCTTTTGACCTCCTGATAGCTCACTCGGTTTAGAATAAAGTTTGTCTGGAATACCAACTAATTCCACTAATTCCTTTACCTTTTTGTCAATCTGTATTTTGCTATATTTCCAGCATTTCATAGGCAAAGCAATATTTTCATATACTGTCATTCGATTTAAAAGAGAGAATTGCTGAAAAATCATACCAATTTCTTTTTTAAACTCTCTTGCAGCTTGATTGTTTAGGCTTTTAACCTCTATACCGTCTACAATAATAGTGCCCTCATCGTAGCTTTCCAACCCATTGATACACCTAAGCAATGTGGATTTACCAGCACCACTGCGCCCTACCAAGCCATAAATCTTGCCTATATCAATAGTAAGATTTATATCCTTTAATACTTGTACTTCACCAAAGGATTTTTTTAAGTTTTTAATTTCAATCATAACTCACACCTCATTAATCCTAAAGAAAATATGTAAAAAGTGGCAAGCTATGCTGCCACTTTTTACACTTAATGTAACAATTAAGATAAAAACTATTTCTTTTCGTAGAGAACCAATGTACCCTCAAAAATTTCGTTGAATTTTGCTCTCATCTCGTCTGATTTAAGAATCTCCATAGCATCTTTCACCCATTCTTCCTCTACTGAGTCAGGTCTAACAGTAAGTCCAACAGGGAAATTTACTGTACTCATATCTTCGGCAAGGAAGGAATTTGGATCAATACCGGCAGCTTTAATTCTTGTGGATGGGCAGATAACCGCATCAGCATCATTAATGCTTCTTGCAGTTGTACTAATCTCTGTCTCTAATAGCTTAATATTTTTAGGATTATCTTTAATATCAAGAATTGTGTAGAAGTTTTCTGTCTTTTCCCCTAATGTTAAAAGGCCAACTTCTTGTAACATTTCTAAACTTTTTTCTATATTTGAAGGATCTCCGGGAACTGCAATAGTTCCGTTGTTTGGAATTTCCTCAATACTCTTGTGCTTAGAAGAATATAGAGCCGTGCGGTAATAACAAAGGTAAGGCTCTACCATTTGAAGATTACTATTATTTTCTTTGTTGAATGTTTGAATCCATGGTAGGTGGTTGTGAATAAAGCCATTTATATCCCCATCTTTTGTAGCAGTTGCAGGCATATTGTTTGCATCAAACAATACTACTTCAGCATCGTAACCTTTTTCAACAAGTGCATCTTTCACTAAAGAAGTGAAGGGTTCGATGGTGGATAAGGCCCCTAATTTAATAGTTTCTTTTTTTTCAGTGGCTTCAGAAGAAGCTTGGGCTGTGTTTTCTGACGGTACTGTTTCCTCTTGTTTTGCACAACCTACAGCAGAAAGACACATAACTAAGACTAATAACAAGCATAAAACTTTAAAGTTTACAGATTTCATTCTACTATTCTCTCCATTTCTATAAATTATTTTTCTCGCAATACTACAGCACAGCAATAAGGTTTAATAATACATATATTCCATTTTTTTCTAATGACGTGCCACTTATTATTATAGGGGACCTTTCATAATAAGACCAATTAATTTTTCCTATAGTTTATTTAATAAATATAGACTTTTTCTATATTAATCATATTTTGGGATTTCAAATTGCCTTCTATTACATTTGGACATAGAAAAACTACTCCTTCACTGGGTTAGGAGTAGTTTTTCCATGTCTTTAACTCTAGTTTAATTTTTTTACAGTTACTTAATTTTGGTACATATTCTTTTTTGTATTGGATAACATAAGTTAATTACATTTCCCAAGAAATTTTCACTTGATATATCATATGTATTGGATTTTTTTATATACGGTCTCAAGCTTTAAAATTCATATTTCACTCCTGCAAGTCTTGGCATAAAATATTCTCATAATATTTTATTTATGAGGATATTTTATATAATTTGCAATTTTTCTATTAATGGTCCATGATTAACGGTCCCATAAAATCATATTTTTTATATAAATAATTCTGGTTCTCTTCGATAAGTACAACCAATCTCTAATTCATATTTATGTCTTAAATAATCTTGATCATCATAATACTTTCCATAGGTAGGACATTTTTTAATACAGGCACCACATTTAATACAAATTCCATTTAATTTAGATACATCATTGGAATCAATGGAACCCATAGGACATACATTTGCACAAAGTTTGCAATCAATACAATTGTCATTTGTTTTTGGAGTAACCTTCCTAATGTCAACAGATCTACCATTTTCGTTTTTAGGCATATAATATTTCCTATAAGGTTTATTTCCCTTTACAACTATAGGTTGAATTTCATCTTCAGTTGTTATTTTTCTATATATTTCATTGGCAAAATCACTTGCTATAACCATATCTTTTTCATCAGGCCTATTTTTGGCAAGAGTTTTAGAAAATGAATGTTCTCCTACAAATGCACCCCCTGCAATAACTTTAAAACCGTTTAATTCAAGAATATCTTTTAATTCTATTAAAGCATCGTCATAATTTCTGTTTCCATAAACAACTACAGGAATTGCTAATGCACCATTACCAATAATAGCATTTAGATATTTTAATAATACATTAGGAACTCTTCCTGCATAGACTGGAACTCCTACAACTACAACATCTTCTTCTGTAAAAGACACTGGTTCTTTTCTAACTAATGGTAATGTAAAATCAATATTATTTATAGTTATTTCCCCATTCATATTCTCTGAAATTTTCTTCCCTACTGACCATACTACTTTTTTAGTTGTATCTGTTGCACTAAAATACATTGTATTAATTTTTTTATTCACAATAATCCCCCCTGTGATACGTTTATTATATTGCTGATCTAAATACCCTTGTTACGTTAGTTACCAACTTTTATTATACTACTCTTAAAACTATTATTCTATAATGTCTAACCTCACAATAAATCCTTATGGGGTTTTATGCCCTTTTGTTAATTTCTCTACACAGTCATGTAACTATATGGCCACATCTCAGTTATAATATCTATGCATACAAAAAAATTCCCCAGAAACTTGTCTGAGGAAACATAAAATATATCTATTAAATTTGTACTTCTTTATTTATTCTGTAAGAAATTATAATTATGTATTTCTTCTACTTCTTCTACTTCTAACGGTTTACTAAATAGATATCCTTGAATATAGTTACACTTTCCTACTTTAAGTCGTTTATACTGCTCCATATCTTCAATCCCCTCTGCTACTACTTTTAGATTTAAACTATGGGCAAGAGAAATAATACTGTCCATAACGGAAATGCTTTTTAATTCCAAGAACTTATCGTTTAAAGATTTGTCTAACTTTATTTTATCCACTGGTAAAAAGGTTAAATAACTAAGAGAAGAATAACCTGTGCCAAAATCGTCTAAAGCAATTCCTATTCCTAATGACTTTAATTGATCTAGAAATTCTATGGTCTCATCTTTTTTCTCTAAAAATATGCTTTCAGTGATTTCTATGTCTATATATTTAGTTTCTACATCTTCTTTTCTTAATATATCCTGTAAAAAATCAATATAACTTAAGTCGTTTAATTGTTTTGCAGAAAAGTTAATTGCTATGGGTTTTATGTTTAAACCCTTCTTTTTCCATATACCTATTTGTTTAATTACTTCTTTTGCTACCCATCTTCCAATATCCATAATCATACTAGTTTCTTCAGCTATAGGTATAAAGACAGCTGGTGATATAGGATTTTTTTTCATCCGTAAAAGAGCTTCAAAACCTACAATTTCCCCTGTAAAGACAGAAACCTGAGGTTGATATAAGACCTTGAATCCATCTTCTTTGATGGCTTCTCTTAGCATCTTCTCTATCTCTATTTTTCTCTTTACCCTATCTACCATATGTCGGTTAAAAAACATATAGCTACTTTTTCCAAAATCCTTTACCATATACATGGCAACATCAGCATTCATAATTATTTGATTAACATCATTGCTATCAAATGGATACAAGGTAATTCCTATACTACAGCTTATATGTATTTGATTTTCTCCAATTATTATGTTCTTTTTTAATATATCAAGTATTCTTTTAGCATAATTTTCAATTTCAATAACATCCTTTTCTCCTTCTATCAAAAAAAGAAATTCATCTCCACCAAATCTTGATATAAATAGTTTTTCATCTTTCATATCTAAAAGTTCTTCTGCAACTTTTTTCAGTACTTTGTCTCCATATACATGACCTAATGTATCGTTAATTTCTTTAAAATTATCAATATCCAGTAGCATTATAGCTCCTACCTTATTTTCATTTATCTCCCTTTCAAGTTTTTCCATAAACTTTAATCTATTGGGTAAATCAGTTAAAGTGTCATGATAAGCAAGATGCTCAATGTATTTTTCTTTCTCCTTTAGTTTTGTTATGTCAAGGATGATACCATTGATAACCTTTAAATTCTTATTTTCGTTAAAAACTCCCTTGCCACGAATTAATATCCATTGTAAATTATTATTTTTACCTTTAATTCTTACTTGGCTATATATTTCTTCTTTCTCCCCTTGTATATAAGCTATAAACTCCCCTATTAATTTTTCTTTTTCCTCTTTTCTTAAAAGTCTATTTAAAACTTCATGAATATTTTCTTTTTCCTTTAGGCTTATTCCATAGGCGTCTTTAAATTCTTCTGATAAGTAAATGCTTCTATCCTCTAGATTGTACTCCCACACTACACTATCTGTGCCCTGAATAGCAATCTGGTATTTTTGCTTTAGATTTTCTAGCTTTTCAGTATAGCTTTGTATCTCATCATATTGGGCTCTTAGCTCTTCTTCCGAAGCTGTTAATTGTTGATAGGCTGCTGCTATTTCTTCGTTAGATGCATTTAATTTTTCTTGATTCTCTCTGAGGAATTTATTGGCTGATACAAGCTCTTTTGTTCGTAATGCCACAATCCTTCGCAAAGTAAATATACCAAAAACCAATAAAATCAAGACCACCATTATTAACCCTATTAACCAAGTATATTCTTTAACTTCATCCCATAACCTTTTCTCTTCATATACTCCTAACCATTTATCATATATTTTTTCATATTCCCCTGTAGCCTTTAAAATCTTTAGTCCAGCATTTAATGTAAACAGCAAATCTTCATTATCCTTTTGTACAGCCATAGCATAATCACTTTTAGCAATATCTATTCCATTTGCCTGCAAATTTGAAAGTTTAAGTTTATCCGCTATAAAATGGCCTGGGACTTTTAGTACAGCAGCATATTCATATTTGCCCCTAGAAACTAGTCTCAAAGCTTCCTCTACTGTTGGTACTCTAATGAATTCTATATTAAGATTTTGCTTAGCCAAATATTCATAAACCATGTCATTTTCCTGTACTACTACAGTTAATCCTTCTAATTCTCTTATATCATTGATTTTACTTCGCTTTCTAGTGAAAATATCTCCACTCGCCACTGTAAGTCTTGTTGAAAAATCATAAATTTCTTTCCTATCTAACGAGTACATCATTCCTGAAATCACATGGATTTCCCCTTCTTCTAAACGCTTTTTTACTGTATTCCAATTATCTAATCTAAATTCCACATTTAATCCCATTTCCTCTAATGCAGCTTTTGTTAGTTCAATATTAAAACCAGTAGGATCACCATTTTTATCCACAAAACTATAGGGGGGATAATTTATATCATCTCCAATAATAATTGTCTCTTTAAATTGATTTTCACCTGTTCCATTTATTGATAAATCTGCATTTGTTTTTTTAGTATTCCCATAGGAATAGAATAAACTGAACTGTGCAATTATCAAACTAAGGAAGATTAATAAGAATGGAATTTTTTTATTCTTCATAATAATTATCTCCTATCTCATTGATTGAGTTTCACTAAAATTACATAATTACACTAATATTTTATACCATTTTTCTCCTTTTTTCTACAAATTTCTTCTTTCGCATATATGTTTCCGTTATTCTTTTTCTTAATGGATATAAAATACCTTAATAAAAATAATAATCTCACTCCCCAAAGGAATGAGATTATTATTTTTATTAAGGAGTTTATGCGAAGCTTGCACAACTACTATTTTAAAAATTTCTCTTATTATGAAACTGAAAAATATATTCACTAACATACTACATAAAAATCGATACTCCAGGTCCTAATGATATGTTTAAGAAATACCAAGCAATCAATAATAATGTGAATCCAATTAAGTACGCAATTGAATAAGGCAGCATTAGAGATATTACAGTACCTATTCCATTAGTTTCACTTTCATCTGTTTTATATTGATTCATTATACCTATAATAACTGGAATGTAATAAGATAGAGGAGATATAATGTTTGTTGACGAATCACCAATTCTATATGCTACCTGGGTTAAAGCTGGAGATAATCCCATCATTGAAAACATTGGTACAAATACAGGGGCTAAGATTAACCATTTAGCTGAACCACTTGTAACAAATAGGTTGATGACTGTTGAAAGTAAAATAAACATGATTATAAGAGGTATACCACCTATATTCAAAGCTTTTAAAAATTCTGCACCATTAACTGCTAGTATAGTAGTTAAATTACTTAATTTAAAGAAATATATAAACATGGATGCAGGCAGTGCCACAATTAAAAAGCTTAGGGAACCACTTAAACCATCTTGCATAATCTTAGGAATGTCTTTTTCAGATTTAATAACTCCAATTGTTTTACCATATACAATACCTACGGAAGCAAAGAAGAAGAAAAGTATTGGAACAATGCCCTTAGTCAAAGTAGATTTAGGTAAAATACCACCATCTGCATTTCTAAAGAAAGATCCCTCTGGTACTGTTAATATTAAAATTAATCCAATATATATTAATGCAGTAAGTCCAGCATTTCTTAAGCCTTTATTCTCTTTTTCCGTTACTTTGTGTTCTTCAAGGGATGACTTATCTACATTATTATTCGTATCACCTAAAAACTTTACTGTGAATTTCTCAGTTACTAACACGGTCAAGAAAGTAACAACAAATGTTGCTGCAATCATGAAGTACCAGTTTATAAGCGGATGTGTAGGGGCCTGAATTCCCATACCACCAGCAGCTGATTCAGTGATTCCTGATAAAAGTGCATCTGTACCTGCAATCATAAAGTTAGCTGTAAACCCTCCAGATGCTGCAGCAAATCCAGTAACAATACCTACTTTAGGATTACGTCCCAAGGCTTTAAAAATTGCACCACCGATAGCAGCAGTAAAAATCATACCTGCATCAGATGCTAGATTTGCATTAATTCCTACAATTGCTAATACGCCTGTAACCATGTAAGATGGAGCACCTAATATTGTCTTTCTCATAAAGGCATTAATAAGTCCTGTTTGCTCAACCATTCCGATGCCAATCATCATAGTCATTATTAGACCAAGTGGGGCAAATCCAACATAGGTTTTAACAAATTTTTCTATAAACGGTCTCATCCCAGCATAACTTAAAAGGTTCATAACTTCTACAGTTATTTCCTTCGGCGCCTCACCAGCATTTCTTGAAGCAGCTAAGTATGTAACTGACATGCCAGCTTTATTTAACAAGTAAGAAAGTAAAAGTACAATTACTGTTAACCCCACAAACAGAGTAAACGGATGAGGTAGTCTATTGCCAATAATCTCAATTCTCCTAATAAAATTTGAAAATCTTGAATTACTATTCCCTTCACTTTTTACATCCTTCATTGATGCTCTCATTTCAATCCCCCTTTTTTATACACAGGAGTCGCCATACTTACCTTGTCATAACCTCCTCCCAGCTTAATTATTAAGAATTCACTGACCTTTCAGATCATCTATTAAGCATTTATTTCAGCAGTATTATTAGGCTCTCCTGATAATTTTTTTAAGCACGATGACAAAACTTTTGCACTCGTATAAATATCTTCATCTGATGCAAATTCTTCCTTATTATGACTTATGCCCTTAAAACAAGGAATAAAGATTAAACTCGTTGGGATTATGGTTGCCATATTCATAGAGTCGTGGCCTGCTCCGCTAATCATTCTTCTGTATGGAATTTTTTCATCTACACATACAGTTTCAATTAGATAGTTTATGTCCGAATTCATATGGGAAGGTATTTCATTACCTAAAAATTCAAATAGAAACTGTATATCTCTTTTAATAGAAATAGTTTTTACAGTTGTCAAGACTTGATCAATGGTTCGTTTTATACTTTCCTTTTCAATACCACGTATGTCTAACAAAAATTCAGTTTTCCCAGGAACAACATTCATTGAACCAGGAAATGCTTTACATGCTCCAACGGTGGTTACGGTTTTGTGAATAGATTCCTTAATTCCAATATGCTCTATAGCTAAAATAATTTCTGCTGCTGCAGCCAAAGCATCTTTTCGTGCACCCATAGGACAAGCTCCTGAATGAGCTGACTCACCAATTAAAGAGATTTTAAATCTTGAAGGAGCAGCAATAGCTTCAACAATGCCAATCTTTTGGCCTTCTTCTTCTAATATATTGTTTTGCTCAATATGAACTTCTAAAAAAGCTTTATATTCATTAGGGTCAATCAACTTACAATTTTCTGGTGTATAACCATTTTCAATAATTGCGTCATAGATACTTACATTATTTATGTCCTTGATTTTTTTTAGATCATCCATATACAACTTATTACTCAGTATTTTACTACCTATGGTTGACACGTTGAATCGGCTGGACTCTTCAGCAGCGAAAGCGATAATTTCAATGGGATGTGTGTTTATGAAACCTCCCTCAGCAAAATCCTTTAAAATTTCAATTCCTAAAATGACTCCCAACGACCCATCGAACCTTCCACCATTGGGGACTGTGTCCAGATGAGATCCCACAAGAATACTTGGAAGATTTGGTTTCGTTCCTTCTTTTCTAATCCAGAGATTTCCTACTCCATCAATACTTGCATGAAGTCCTAATTCAAGTGCATAATTCTTAAGATATTCTTTTGCCTGTGCTTCTTCTTCTGAATATGCTAAGCGTGTAATTCCTCCATTGTCATCCTTGCCAATGCTGTTTACATGATTAAATATTTCATTAAACGAACTCATAAAAGACTCTCTATTCATAACACACCCCCATATAATTGTATTTTCAATGTTGTTTTTTTATAATTCCATTTACTTTTTTAATATGTCATAAGCTAATACTGAAAATACTTTAACAGCATTTATCATATCTTTTTCGTCAAAATCAAATTTTCCATTATGATGTGGCCCTTTTATGTCACTTCCAAATAATATATATGTGGCTTTACCACCATTTTTATGGACCTTTTTCATCATATATGAAAAATCTTCACTTCCTCCAAATCCAACAGGTCTATCAATAATTTCTCTTAAAGATTTTATTTTTTGTGCTGCAAATTTTACTCTTTCTATTGCTTCTTCATCACTATATTCATTTTCTGCACTTCCCATCTCTTTAATGGTCAGTTCAACATCATACATATGAGCACAGGATTTCAGTATTTTAATAGTTTTTTCTTCCATGTATTTATTTAACTTAGATGAACTACCTCTAGTTTCTATTTCCATATATGCTTCAGATGGTATTACATTTCTTCCACTACCAGATACTAATTTTCCAACATTTATCCTAGTAATACCATCACCATGTCTAGGAATCCCTTGCAAGTTTAAAGTCCCAGTTGCTGCTGCTAAAAGAGTATTCTTTCCACCTTCAGGACTTATTCCTGCATGGGCAGCCACTCCCTTAAAATACGCATTAAGCTTTGTAGTAGCTAAAAAATTACCCATGCCACAGAACAATTTGCCACTACTGTTTTGGGCTATTCCAATATGTCCACCAAACATGTAATCTACATCATCTAAAACTCCAGAGTTAGCAATAGACTTTGCACCTCTAACACCTTCTTCTGCCGGTTGGAAAACAAGCTTCACCTTTCCCTTTATAGAATCCTTTATATTCATAAGAACTTCTGCTACGCCAAGGCCAATGGCAGTATGCCCATCGTGCCCACATGCATGCATACTCCCCTCATTTACGGAACTAAATCCATTCAAATATGGATAGTGATTTTCATCAATACTCTCCTCTACCTCAACTGCATCCATATCAAACCGAATTCCTATTACTGGTCCATCACCATTATCTAAAACACCAACAACACCAGTATATCCGCCTTTCATTTGTTCTAGAAATTCTAACTCAGCCCCTTGTATCTTAGCCCTTTCATATGACATATGAAGAACCTCTTCACTTGGAACACCCATACGATCTTCTGCCCGTATTACTTCTCTTCCTATTAACAAATCATAGCCTAAGTCTTTTAACTTTCTGGCAACTATTGATGCTGTTCTAAATTCCGTCCAACCACTTTCTGCATATTTATGAAAATCACGTCTAGCATTTATTATTTTTTCTTCTATGGTATCAACCATAAGTTGAATTTTATTCTGCATAAAAGGACCTCCCTAAATTAATTGCTGTCTTAATAAATGCCTTTGTTCCAATAGCTAATACTTTCTCATTAAAATTAAAATATGGACTATGTGGTGGATGATTTTCTTTTCCTTCCTCCCCTGATCCTAAGAACATAAATACGGAGGGAACAGATTTTGCAAAGTAAGCAAAGTCTTCACCTCCTGGTGCAGGTCTAGGAACATCCAAATACTTTTCCTTTCCAAACATATCTATAATTGATTCCTTTGCAATTTTAACTATCTTTTCATCATTTATAAGAGGGGGATATGTAAATTTATAATCTAACTCCCCTTTCCCTCCTAAAGCTGATGCAGTATCTTCTACAATCTTCTTTAATCTCTTATACACTTCTTCTCTGACTTTGTCATCAAATGACCTAACTGTCCCTTCTAACCTTACAGATTCAGGTATTACATTATATCTAGTACCTCCCTTAAAAACTCCAATTGAGATAACTGCCTGTTCGAATGGATCTATATTTCTACTTACAATAGTTTGAATATTATTCACTATTTGTGATCCAATTACTATAGGATCTACTCCTAAATTTGGTAAAGATGCATGAACCCCTTTTCCTGTAATTTTTATGACAAATGGATCTGATGCTGCCATCATAACGCCAGGTCTACTTCCTAATACTCCTAGCTCTACTTGTGGCCATATATGCATTCCAACCATACAATGAACTTTTGGATTTTCTAGGACTCCATCTTTTATCATATGTTGAGCGCCACCACCATTTGGCGCATCCTCTTCTGCTGGTTGAAATATCAACTTAATCGTCCCATGTATTTCTTCTTTCATTTTCGTTAATGCCTTTGCAACTCCTAATCCCATTGCAGTATGTCCGTCGTGTCCACAAGAATGCATAAATCCTTTGTTCACCGACTTATATGGAACATCTGTAAGTTCTTCCATTTCTAATGCATCCATGTCAAACCTAAGTCCCACTATAGGACCTTCTTTTTCCCCTCTAATAATTCCAACCACGCCTGTATTGTAATATCCAGTTCTTACTTCTATTCCTAATTTAGTTAGCTCTTTCACTATTTTATTTGAAGTTTCATATTCATATTTACTTCCTTCCGGATGCATATGTAAATATCTTCTTTGCTCTATAATCCAGTCTTCTATACTATCTACCATCTCATTAATTTTTTGTACCATCATTAATACCCCCTTATATGTATCTAACAAAGGCATCTATGTTTCGGACATATATCAGACACGTCCTTTATAGTGTTAATATATTCTATATTTATTTTTATATTACTATTTTGTCTAATAATATTTTTAATTTTCTTATATTTCTGTTTTTATAAATAAAAAAGGCTTACTTCGTATGCTTCGCTAGGAAAGCCTATGGTTTCCTTCGACGATTGCTATCACAACCTGAGCACCTTCCTTTAAAGAGGCAGGGGAATTCTTCCCCTACAACCCCTTATTTTTTACTTATCCACAGATTGGAAAATTTATGATTTCCTTTTAAGTAAAAAAAATAACTAAGATTTTATATCTCAGTTATTTATACAGTACAATTTTAAATCATTATTTTATATATTTGTCTTGGTCTACCTGTTTTTGCATTGCTTTCCTTTGCAACTATTGCAGCAAATCCCGCATTTAAAAAATTAGTTAATATCCTTCTAGCACTTCTAGTACTTATCTCTAAATGGTTAGCAATTTCTCTAGCATCAAAAGTATCTTTATTAGTCTTATCTTTAATTGAAATAATCTTTGAAATATATGCTGAACTGACTTTTACCTTTTGAGCTATTTCTTGAATTTCTTTATCATCAACAACTAATTTATATTCAAGTGCACATTGATTTTTATCATATATAGGTCCACTTATCCCGCCATCTTCTTCAACTATGTATATGCATGATTCGTCTTTCTTAATAGCATAATCAAGAGCAATTCTCGCATTACATTCTGCATTATATACTGTATTTCCATACCCAATTCCAGAAGCATACGATATTCCCTCATTAGAATCTACTTTAACATACCGATGAAAATCTAAACTCTTACAGCTGGCTTCCATAACACCTCTAGTTGAAAAAAGCATATACTCATCTCTACCGAAAGGAAATATAGACCCCAGTACACTTTTTGTATACTCAATTAATGCCTTT
Organism: Anaeromicrobium sediminis; assembly: GCF_002270055.1. Taxonomy (NCBI): domain Bacteria; kingdom Bacillati; phylum Bacillota; class Clostridia; order Peptostreptococcales; family Thermotaleaceae; genus Anaeromicrobium; species Anaeromicrobium sediminis. Next base: position 202,509 of record NZ_NIBG01000007.1, read on the forward strand.
TCAAAGTTATTTTTCAATTTTAAAAATTTATATTCAGAAGACATATGTTTATTCTTATTTTTTATCTTAACTATTTGAATAGCAACTTGAGTATCTTTTATTTTTTTCACATCAGCTTCATATATTGCTTTGGAAATATATTCTCTAATTAGGAACGTGGTAGACCCTAATTTAAATACGGGAACCCCTTTCTCTTTAAGGGCTTCACAAGTCTTAGATAAGCCCGTTACTGCAAGATTAACTTTCCCTTCTTTCCAAAGCTTATAGTGTTTATCTGCTAATTTTTCATACTCAATGTTTTCTTCATAGGGAATAACATAATATTTTTTGAGCTTAATATCCATTTCATCTATAACTTCTTCTAAAGCTTCTTCATTAATTGAATCAATACTTAACTTAGTATAATCTATACCCAGTCTATGCATTTCAAAAAAAACTTTAAGTATACTGGTTCCAACTTTAGGTATATAAAAAGTTGGCTTTTTTATAACATTTGCATACTTGGCAATATAATATGGTATATGTCCAGAAAATAGTACAACATCAACTTCCTTTTGACATCTGGTAATTATATGAACAGTCTCATTTTTGCGTTCATATACAAATCTAAAAATTTCTATTTTATCTGTAAATTCCCTAGCTACATTGCATATTTTTTCAACTGAATCCTCTGGTCCAATTATCCCCAATTTTATCTTCATAGCTATACCACCTTACCATTACTTTTTAACATTAGTTTCAAGCTCTTCTGGTTTCTCCACCTTTGTTCTAAATTTATTTTATATTTTCATTTAGTGTGTGTCTACTATTTATTTTACATATAATGGATTTGTGGAATTTTAAGAGAGTTAAAAGTACTTTCTCCTATTGAAATAATCCCCAAAAAGAGGGATTTGTATAAAAATGTAGAATTATTTATAAGTTTGGCAATTATGACAAAAGAGGAGTATACATGATGAGCATAAGAAAGCTAATTGTTTTATTATTAATTATTGTAAATGTATTATTGTTAAATGGAATCGTTTCATTTTCTCAAGAAACTGAAAAAAATCATATACTTGTTCTTAATTCCTATCATCAGGGATATGCATGGACAGATCATGTTGTACAAGGGATAGAAAGTGTTTTAGAGGATGAAAATAATGTGATTCGTATAGAATATATGGATACAAAGATAATAACAGATGAGATACATCTAAATAATTTATATGAATTGTATAAATATAAATTTAGTGATCATAAATTCGATGTTATTATAGCTAGTGATAACGATGCTTATAATTTTTTGAAAAAATATCATAAGACCTTATTTAAAGATACACCTGTAATAACTTGCGGACTCAATGTTTTTGATGATTTCATAACAAATGGAAACAATATGTTTACAGGAGTTGCAGAAACAGTAGATATTAAAGACACCATAGATATAGCCTATAAATTACATCCAAATATTAATAATGTTGTTATTATTGCCGATGAATCTTTATTTGGTAATATGAGTATAGAAACTGCAAGGGAGATTGCTCCTCTTTATAAAGATAGACTAAAGTTTCATTTTATTCAAACTGATTCCATAGAAGATATTCTAGAAAATATCAAAAAAATCCCTAGGGATAGTATGATCTTTAAGTCTGGACTTTATAAAGACAAGGTGGGAGAGCCCATATCCATAGAAGAAGGAACTAAAATGATCTCAAAGACAGTGAATGTACCCTTATATAGCTGTTGGGAAATGAATTTAGGCCATGGTGTTATAGGTGGAAAGGTAGTTAGTGGTTATTCCCAAGGAGAAACAGCTGCCAAAATGGCTTTAAAAATATTAGAAGGACAGAGTATAAAAGAACTACCCTTTATTCAAAAGAGTATAAACAAATACGTTTTTGATTATGCTTTAATAGGCAAATATCCTATAAAACTATCGGACTTACCAAAAGATAGTATATTTATAAATAACCCCTCTCCTTTTTTAAAAATAAAAAAGAGTTTAATGTACTTGGTTATTATGTTAATAGTTGCTGTTCTTATATTTTTTAATTTTATTCTCTATAAA